>JBDTAC010000085.1 GCA_039924845.1 Bacteroidia bacterium | reverse complement strand
TTGTATCCAAAGCTGTTGGTTGGATGATGCTTGTATCCACCATAATACTACAACCATTCGCATCTTTTACCGTTACCGAATAAGTACCTGGAGCTAAACCAGTAGCCGTTGCTGTTGTTTGTCCTGTTGGTGTCCACAAATAGGTATAGGCTCCTGTTCCGCCTGCTGCATTCACCGTGATGCTACCATTGCTCATCCCAAAGCAACTTACATTTGTTACTGTTGTGATTGTTGATGAAACACTTCCTGAATCAAGAACTGAAACAACAGTATTTTTTGTACAATGATTTGCATCTGTTACAGTTATGCTGTAAATGCCTGAAACTAATCCAGTAGCAGTTTGAGTTGTTTGCCCTGTTGGAGTCCAGTAATAGGTATAAATGCCAGTGCCTCCTGTTGCAGCAACTGTAGCTGATCCATCAGGCGACACACACAGTGCTTTTTTCGAAGAAGTCGTAAGAGCAATTGCAGGAGGTTGAGCTACATTTGCTATTGCTGTTACTGTACATCCTGCTGCATCGGTTACTGTTAATGTGTAATTTCCTGCAACAAGATTAGAGGCTGTGGCGCTTGTTCCACCACTAGGTGACCAGGAATAAGTATATGGTGTTGTCCCGCCAGCTGGACTTGCTATTAAAATGCCTGTATTTGCTCCATTACATAAAATATTTGTAGGGCTTATTGTAACTGTTACTGCTGGCGAACCAGGTACAATAATGGTCGTATCTTTAACGCATCCTTTCGAATCGGTTACAGCAACAGTATATGTGCCAGGTGCGAGACCTGTGGCGGTTTGCGTAGTTTGTCCAGATGGTGTCCATCCGTAAGTGTAGGCTGGAGTACCTCCACTTGGATTCACGGTTGCTGTACCACTTGAATTACTACAATTACTTATAGTCGAAGAAGTTGTAAAAGCCATTGAACTACCTGCTACAATGATAACTGAATCCTTTTGAGTTAGAGGGACACAAGAATTATCCGTTACGGTAACATAATATTTTCCGGGATTAAGCCCAGTAGCAGTGGCAGTTGTTTGAGAGGGAAGTGTACTCCATGAATAAATATATGGAGCAACTCCACCAGAAACTGTAACCGTAGCAGTATTGCTGGAAGAACAAGCGCTTGTTGATGTCATCGTGAGAGTAAGAGCAGCGCAAGGAGGTAAAATCAATTGTATGGATTGTACAAAACCAAGTCCGCAAGCATAAATAAGTCCAGCTTTTCCTAATTTCAAATCATACACTGTATTACTCGCAGGAATCGTTGCCACGAGATTCAGATTCACATCGTATTGCTTAATTGTGTTTTGGGCACCTACAAAAATGTGATCGCAATTATCTACTTGTAATCCTCCTGAAGTAAAAGAAGTTCCTGTAACTGTAACACTTGCCAATAAAGCTCCTGTGGAAGAATTCCATTTCTTCAAAACCGCCCCATCATATGTATACAGAAAATTAGGGCTAACTGCCATGCCATTAAAGCCATTTGGAGTACTCGGAATGTAAGTTATACTTCCAACTTCTTGAAAAGTATATCCATCCGAAACCATATAAGCAGTGGGAGAAAGAGCAGGAATTGGCGCCTTTACCATCACATTGTCAAAAATGGTAGGGTAAACGACTGATTTTGCAGTAGCCATGTAACAATTGCTGTTATTATCCTGAGCCAACAAAGCAAAATCGTGTAAAGCAGTAGAAGCACCCAAAATGTTGACAGGGGTAATTGCGGATACATTGGAATCTAAAACGCAAGCCTGATACGGAACGGAGGTTCCTCCTCCTGCAATTACAGAAGTGTGAGTACAATTATTATAAACGATTCGCCACATTTCTACCATATTTGAATTTCCAGGAAATAGACCAATTTGTAACCCATTAGTGCTTACTTTGGCGATTTTTGCCCCAGTTCCAGGATTAAAACCTTCTATTAAATAGGAATTTTGACTATGCCCATCCACCGCGAAATCCCCGTAGTATCCATTGGAACTGAGTGGAGTAGCGGTATAGGTCCATAAAATAGTACCAGCGCTGTTTAATTTCGATTCTTGAAATGGGCTTGAACCACCATAGATATAAACATTTCCTGCTAAATCGCAATCTACATCGTAAGCATTTTGCGCTCCAGCATAAGTAGGAGTAGTAACCCAAGGATCAATCACAACTGTTTTCGTGTGATCGTAGGTATCTAAATCAAAAGAAACAATATTTTTATGGAGACTGAAATACGAAGAAATCGACTGACCTGTCTCGTATTGTGTATTGGGCGCATGATCAAAAATAATTCCTAACCCAGACTTTATGCTCAAATGTCCTTCAAACTCTTTGGATAATGTGGCATTGCCAGAATAGTTCATTTGAACTAATGAAACATCCGCACCTGGATGTAAGATAATCGAATATTTGATTCCCTTTTTATCTTCTGGAAAGGTATATTCCACATCAATATTCGGATAAATATTTTTATAAATTATTTTTTTATACGCGAATGCTTTAATGGTTGTTTTACCAGATTTATCACGTAAATCGCCATACGTAAAATAATTGTTCACTGGGTTTTCTGCTACAATTTGTACGTTCGGATTCGCATTTAGCCAGTGCATGCTTACATAATCTGTTTTTGTTTTTTGCATCAATTCGGCTTCTACTCCAGCCTTTTCGTATTTTTCTTTTTCGGCTTCGGTCATTTTTACTGGTTCATCGCGACGATACGTTAAACCTTCTGGAGTAAAATAAATTTGTATCCCTTCATTGCGTACACCAAACAAAATATGGCTGTCTGGCAAACTATCATTCCCATCAAATTGTGATTTATTTTCGATAAACACTTTTTGTTCAAAAGGATTTGAAGACCATTTGGGAATAACCGAAGAGTTATTTCCATTTGTGACGTTATTTTGAGAATAACTATTTGTAGAGAAAAACATTGCAACACTAAAAATAAATCCTGTTTTTAGTGTGCAGAAAAAATATTTTTTCAAACGAGCTTTTAGTAGTAGTGTTTCCATAGGTTATTTTTTGATTGTGTTAATAATCTGCTTCACAAAAAATCTTCCAATATTGGATTCTAAAAAAATGGACTAAACAAAAATATAACTATATTTTTAAAAATCAAATAATTAGGTCGTTTTTTTACACTTTCGAAAAAATAATTTTTTCGAAAGTGTATTCCTAACAGCTTTAAAAAAAAATTTACAAAAAAATATTTTGTAAATCGAAAAAGCGTCTTATCTTTGCCCTCCGTTTAAAAAAATTAGGACAATGAAAAGGACATTTCAACCATCACAACGTAAGCGCAGAAACAAACACGGCTTCAGAGAGAGAATGGCTACTGCTAATGGCAGAAGAGTATTGGCATCCAGAAGAGCTAAAGGCAGAAAAGCATTAACTGTTTCTGACGAAAGAATGCACAAACGATAATTTCAATGGTATTAAAATCTATTTTGCTAAAAAACCTTCTCTCAAGAGAAGGTTTTTTTTTGATTTTTTTTAAACTATTATCGCCCAAGCCTCATTATTGTTTACTTTCGTGAAGAAAAAAAACGTCTCAAAAAAATAATTTTTCAAAGCTATAAATACACAATATGCCCAAAGATAATTCCATCAAATCAGTTCTCATCATCGGCAGCGGACCCATTGTAATTGGTCAAGCTTGCGAGTTTGATTATTCTGGATCGCAAGCTGCGCGTTCGTTAAAAGAAGAAGATATAAAAGTTACGCTCATCAATTCCAATCCGGCAACTATTATGACGGATAAAGTAACTGCCGAAAATATTTATTTGCTGCCTTTAACAGCTGCTTCTATTGTAAAAATTTTAGAAGAAAATAAAATAGATGCGGTACTTCCCACAATGGGCGGACAAACGGCTTTAAACCTCGCCATGAAATGTGAGGAAATGGGTATTTGGAAAAAATACGGTGTACGCATGATTGGCGTGGATGTACAAGCGATTGAAGTAACGGAAGATCGCGATAAATTCAGGCAACGCATGGAAGAAATTGGCGTGGGCATGGCTCCATCCAAAATTTGCCGTTCGTTTTTAGAAGGAAAAGAAATTGCGCAAGATTTTGGATTTCCATTGGTTATTCGTCCTTCGTTTACCCTTGGCGGAAGCGGCGGAAGCGTTGTTTATCAAAAAGAAGATTTCGATAAATTATTAGACAGAGGTTTGCATACTTCGCCCATTCACGAAGTATTGATTGACAAAGCCGTGTTGGGTTGGAAAGAATTTGAATTGGAATTGTTGCGCGATAGCAACGACAACGTAACAATTATTTGTTCCATCGAAAATTTTGATCCGATGGGCGTTCATACTGGAGATTCGATAACCGTTGCTCCTGCTATGACTTTGTCAGATACAACTTATCAAAGAATGAGAACGATGGCGATAAAAATGATGCGCTCCATCGGAAATTTTGCAGGCGGTTGTAATGTGCAATTTGCCGTAAATCCAGATGATTCGGAAGATATAATTGCGATAGAAATTAACCCACGCGTATCACGCTCTTCTGCATTAGCAAGCAAAGCAACCGGTTATCCAATTGCAAAAATTGCTTCTAAATTAGCGATTGGCTATAATTTAGATGAACTGGAAAATCAAATTACCAAAAGTACTTCTGCGTTTTTTGAACCCAGCTTAGATTATGTAATTGTAAAAATTCCGCGTTGGAATTTTGATAAATTTAAAGGTGCAAATCGCGAATTGGGTTTCCAAATGAAATCGGTTGGCGAAGTAATGGCAATTGGAAGATGTTTTCAAGAAGCACTCCAAAAAGCCTGTCAATCCTTGGAGATTAAACGAAATGGATTAGGTGCAGACGGAAGAGAAAATACGAATCAAGAAGAGTTATTGAAAAGTTTAGAACGTCCGAGTTGGAATCGTTTATTTCATATTTACGATGCCATTAAACTCGGAATTTCCATAAAAACCATTCAAAAATTAACACGCATAGACCCTTGGTTTTTAAATCAAATCGAAGAAATGGTCATTCTTGAAAAAGAAATTGAAAATTATTCTGTTAAAACCATTCAAAAAGATTTATTGTACGAAGCCAAACAAAAAGGCTATGCCGACCGACAAATAGCACATTTGTTGGATTGTAAAGAAAGTGAAGTTTTTAAAAAACGGACTGAACTCGGCATACAACGTGTGTATAAATTAGTGGATACGTGCGCTGCCGAATTTGAAGCCAAAACACCTTATTATTATTCTACTTTTGAAGATGAAAACGAATCTGTTCGTTCCGATAAAAAGAAAATTGTAGTGCTGGGAAGTGGTCCAAATCGTATCGGACAAGGAATTGAGTTTGATTACAGTTGCGTTCACGGTGTGCTTGCTGCGAAAGAATGCGGTTACGAAACCATTATGATTAATTGCAATCCGGAAACGGTTTCAACAGATTTTAATGTGGCGGATAAATTGTATTTCGAGCCCGTTTTTTGGGAACATATTTACGACATTATTTTGCACGAAAAGCCCGTAGGTGTTATCGTTCAGTTAGGCGGACAAACGGCTTTAAAGTTGGCTGAAAAATTGGATCGCTACGGAATAAAAATTATCGGAACGGATTATAAATCCTTGGATTTAGCGGAAGACAGAGGAAGTTTTTCTACTTTATTGAAAGAAAATAATATTCCGTATCCGAAATTCGGAGTGATTGAAGATGCTGAACAAGCTGTTGAATTATCGCGCCAATTAGGATTCCCGCTGTTGGTTCGACCTTCTTATGTGTTGGGCGGACAAGGCATGAAAATCGTTATCAATGAACAAGAATTAGAACAACACGTTGTGAAAATTTTACAAGATATTCCTAACAATAAAGTTTTATTGGATCATTTTTTAGAAGGTGCTATTGAAGCGGAAGCGGATGCTATTTGCGATGGAAAAGATGTTTATATTATTGGAGTTATGGAACACATCGAGCCTGCAGGAATTCATTCTGGCGATTCCTACGCTGTTTTACCTCCTTTTGATTTAAGTGAAAACGTGTTGCAACAAATTGATCAATACACCAAGACAATTGCCTTAGCATTGAAAACAGTGGGTTTAATTAATATTCAATTTGCCATTAAAAATGAAATTGTCTATATTATTGAAGCTAATCCACGTGCATCGCGTACCGTTCCGTTTATCGCAAAAGCTTATGATGAACCTTATGTAAATTATGCCACTAAAGTTATGTTGGGCGAAAAAAAGGTAAAAGATTTTAAATTTAATCCGCGCAAAAAAGGATACGCCATTAAAATCCCCGTATTTTCGTATGAAAAATTTCCAGACGTAGTAAAAGAATTAGGTCCTGAAATGAAATCAACTGGAGAATCTATTTATTTTATTGATGATTTAACAGACGAATATTTTCACACCATTTATTCTGAACGCAATTTATATTTGAGTAAGTAAATAAGTCCTTCAAAAAAATAATTTTTCATGAGCCAAAAATTCAATTTCAAAAAAATTCTTCCGCACATCGCTGTCCTCGCAATTTTTGTTGTGATTACGATGGCTTATTTTTCTCCGCTGATGAGCGGAATGCAAATGAAACAAAGCGACATCGTTAATTTTAAAGGGATGTCAAAAGAAATTGTCGATTACCGCGCTCAATTTCACAAAGAACCTTTGTGGACGAATTCGATGTTCGGAGGAATGCCGGCGTATCAAATTTCCGTATTGTATTCCGCCAATTTAGTTGCGTACGTGGATCGTATTTTTAGCCTGGGAGTTCCTTATCCGGCAAGTCTTTTATTACTTTATTTAATTGGCTTTTATATTTTATTGATAACACTCGAAATCGATATTTGGCTGGCAGTCGCGGGCTCCATCGCATTTGCATTTTCTTCTTTCTTTTTTATCATTATTGATGTCGGGCATAATTCACAAGCGCATGCTATTGGTTATATGGCGCCTGTTTTAGCGGGATTTATTTTGGTTTTCAAAAAAGATTTTTTGAAAGGCGGAATTTTAACGGCTCTGTTTTTAGCGCTCGAATTGTATTGTAATCACTTGCAAATAACCTATTATTTGATGATGATGTTAGCGGTTTATGTGCTCATCGAATTTTATCAAGCCATTAAAAATAAAGCCTACGTACCTTTTTTTAAAGCATGTGCAGTAATTGGTTTTGCTGCACTCTTAGCGGTTGGTACAAACATTACCAATTTGTGGGCAACCTATGATTATGGAAAATATACCACGCGCGGAAAATCTGAATTAACGCTCGACAAACAAACTTCCAGCAGCGGATTAAGCGAAGAGTACGCATTGCAATGGTGTTACGGAAAAGCCGAAACGATGACGTTGATGATTCCGAATTTTAAAGGAGGCGTTTCTGCGCCCATTGGTAACGACAAAAGCGCGATGGAAAACGTAAGCCCGGAACAAAAACAACAAGTGGCAAACATGGATCAATATTGGGGTGATCAGCCATTTACGGCAGGACCAGTATATGCAGGTGCCATTGTATTTTTTCTTTCCTTACTCGGATTATTCGTTATAAAAGGTTCTTTCAAATGGTTTTTATTCATCGCAACCCTTTTATCCATCATGCTTTCCTGGGGAAATAATTTTCATCCGCTGACGGATTTTTTCTTCAACCATTTTCCAGGCTACAATAAATTCAGAGCTGTTTCCATGATTTTAATTCTCGCTGAATTTACGCTGCCGCTCCTTGCTGTATTGGCAGTAGATGAAATTGTGAAAAATAAAAATTTCTTAACCGAAACCATGAAAGTTCCTTTTGTGAGCAATCCTGTTTCGAAACAGAAACTTTTTTTTCTCGCATTTATTTTTTCAGGAGGCGTTGCTTTGCTTTGCTACCTCATGCCTTCGTCGTTTTCTACTTTTCAAGGAAGCAATGAATTTGGAAATACATTCAATCAAATAAAACAAGCAAATCCGAAAGTAGACGACACTCAAATCACCACTTATTTAACAGATATTTTTGGACAATTAGTGGTTGCCCGAAAAGAAATTTTCAAATCAGATTCTATTCGTAGTTTTATTTTTATTGCGCTCACTGCGGGCTTATTGTGGCTTTATTTTAAATCAAAAATTACAAAAAAATGGATGTTCGGAACACTTATCGTTTTTATTTTAGCAGATATGTGGAACGTGGACAAACGTTATCTCAACGACAATAGTTTTGAAACGGCTCATCAAGAATCACAAACGTTTCAACCATCTGCAGCAGATTTACAAATATTGCAAGATAAATCGCTCGATTACCGCGTTTTTAATACCACTGTTCGTCCCGATCAAGACGGAAAAACTTCTTATTTCCATAAATCTATTGGCGGTTATCACGGCGCAAAATTGAAACGTTACGATGAGTTAATGACGTATCAAATAGACAGAAATAATATATCTGTTTTGGATATGCTCAACGCGAAATATTTTATTATGAACGGGAAAGACAATCAGCCTATCGCGCGTGAGAATCCTGACGCATTGGGAAATGCTTGGTTTGTTTCCAATTATAAAATAGTATTGGATGCTGATTCCGAAATAATGGATCTCAGCAATTTTAATCCGGCAAAAACAGCCATTGTCGATCAACGTTTCCAAAATTATTTTTCAGGATTTACGCCAGTGGCAGATTCTTCCGCAACAATAAAAATGCTTTCGTACGAGCCGAACGACTTAGTTTATCAAGCCAATTCGCAACACGAAGCGCTCGCAGTTTTTTCTGAAATCTATTATAAAGATGGTTGGAACGCTTATATCGACGGAAAACTGACGCCTTATATCCGCGTAAATTATGTATTGCGTGCGATGCGTATTCCAGCAGGATCACACAAGGTAGAGTTTAAATTTGAACCAGTGATTTTTGCGGCTGGCGAAAAAATTTCCTTAGCAAGTTCCGCGCTACTTATTCTTTTATGTTTGGGTTACGTAGGATATCTTTTCAAAATGAAGCCGAATGCCGAATGAAAAAAGCTTTAATCATCACGTATTACTGGCCTCCCAGCGGTGGCTCCGGAGTGCAGCGCTGGCTTAAATTTGTAAAATACATGCGCGAATTTGGTTGGGAACCAATTGTGTACACTCCTTCCAACGGCGAAAAACCAGTGATTGATTCGTCGCTTGAAAAAGATATTCCCGAAAATACACTTATTCTGAAACAGCCTATTTGGGAGCCTTACAGCATTTATAAATTATTTATCGGACAAAAAAAATCGCAAAAAATAAATGCCGCTTTTTTGAGCGAAAACGAAAAATCAAAATACAGCGAAAAATTTTCGGTGTGGCTGCGCGGAAATTTTTTTATTCCGGATGCACGGAAATTTTGGGTAAAACCTTCCGTAAAATATCTAACAAATTATTTAAAAAAAAATCCGGTGGACTTAATTATTTCTAGCGGACCGCCACACAGCATGCACCTCATCGCGATGCAAGTGAAAAAAAAATTCAACATTCCTTGGATAGCTGATTTTCGTGATCCTTGGACAAACATTGATTTTTACCAAGATTTAATGTTGAGTTCTTTTGCGGATAAAAAACACAAGCGCTTGGAATTGAAAGTTCTAAAAAATGCAGATTCCGTTATCAGCGTTGGAAAAACAATGAGCGAAGAGTTTGAAAAAATAATTTTTCAGGCAGGAATAAAATCGAAAATAAAAAATAAATTTCGCGTCATCACAAATGGTTTTGATACCGATGATGTATCGTCTGAAAAAATAATTTTGGATAAAAAATTTAGCATCGCGCATATCGGAACAATGGTTAAAAGCCGCAATCCGGAAGCATTTTGGAAAGTGTTGGGGGAATTGGTTCAGGAAAATAATTTTTTCGCAAACGATTTAGAAATAAAATTGGCGGGTAAAATAGACATCAGTATTATGAAAAACATCGAGTATTTTAAGCTCGAAAAACAACTGAATAAAATTGATTATTTGTCGCATGCCGAAATTGTAAAAGTGCAACAACAATCACAAATTTTACTGCTTGTTTTAAATAATACGCACAATGCGAAAGGCGTTTTGACCGGAAAGATGTTTGAATATTTATCAGCACAACGCCCTATTTTGTGCATCGGACCGAAGGATGGCGATGCGGCAGAAATTATTGCAGAAACGCAATCGGGAATTACAGTTGAGTTTGAAGATGACGTAAATCTCAAAAAAATAATTTTGGAATATTACAATTTGTACCAAAAAAATAATTTACAAACTACCAACACGCACATCGAAAAATATTCGCGTAAAAATCTCACAAGAAATTTATGCGAAATAATGGATGAAGTAATTGCTTCAAAAAAATAATTTTTTGAAGCGTTAAAAATAGCCTGTTTTTTTTCGGTCTTCCATGGCGGCTTCTGATCGTTTGTCATCTGCGCGGGTGCCGCGTTCTGTTGTTTTACTGGAAGCTATTTCCTGAATAATTTCAGATAGAGATTCCGCTTTTGATTCTACTGCTCCGGTGCAGCTCATATCCCCAATTGTACGAAAACGAACTTGGTATTCTTCGTATTTTTCTCCTTCTTTCAAAGTAATAAAATTGCATTTTGCCAGCAATATTCCATCGCGATTTACGCATACTCTTTTGTGCGAAAAATACAAATTGGGCATTTCTATTTTTTCATGTAAAATGTATTGCCAAACGTCCATTTCCGTCCAATTACTAATTGGGAAAACACGAAAATGTTCTCCTGTATTTTTTTTTCCATTGAACAAATTCCATAATTCTGGACGTTGATTCTTCGGATCCCACTGTCCGAATTCATCGCGGTGCGAAAAGAAACGTTCTTTGGCACGCGCCTTTTCTTCGTCGCGCCGGGCGCCGCCGATAGCAGCGTCAAATTTGAATTCTTCAATGGCATCCAACAAAGTAACAGTTTGTAAGCCATTCCGACTCGGATTCAAACTTTTTTCTTCCATCGCTCTGCCTTTATCAATCGAATCTTGCACAAAACGTACAATTAATTTCGCGCCAATCTTTTTCATCCATCGATCTCTAAAATCCAATGTTTCCTGAAAATTATGTCCTGTATCAATGTGCATTAATGGAAAGGGAATTTTAGCGGGATGAAAGGCTTTCCGTGCTAAATGGCTCACCACAATCGAATCTTTTCCGCCCGAAAAAAGCAACACGGGTTTTTCAAATTGCGCTGCTAATTCACGTAAAATAAAAATACTTTCTGATTCTAATTCTTGTAAATGACTGAGATGATACGATTGCATTTTTTTGTTTTTAATTTTTCGGTTCTAAAAATACAATTTATTTTTTCCTTTTTTTGAAGAGAATCAGTAATGAGGAATTAACAATTATTAATTGAGAAGGACTTGTATTTCTTCAATTAAAAGGGTTTCGCATTAGCTGATAAATACGGAGACATTCTGAATTATTCAAATGTGAGTTATTTTAAAGTAGAAAATCAGGTTCAAAAAAATAATTTTTCAACTCTGTTTTTATATCTCCAAAAATTTATTTTACTGTTGTGCCCAATTCGATGTCTGGAATGGATTGATCCGTAAGCGCCACTTTTCCTCTTTCTTTACGAACAACGCGCGAATAAAGTGAAATTTCTCTATCGAATAAAAATCGAAAAAATAATTTTGACCAAGAAGTGTGGTAGGCTAAAGTATCATAATATTGAGTGGCAGTTTTACGAATTTGCGGTAATTTATTCCAAGGAATGGATGGAAAATCGTGGTGTTCATTGTGATAACCAACATTGAACGCGATTTTATTTAAAACACCGTAATAACTGTACGTTTCTTGTTGTCCGTTTGTTAAATAATGTTCCTGAATCCAGCGTCCGCCAAGCGGATGCAATCCAATCGAAAAGAAAAAGCTAATCACCAAAAAAACCAAGGCTTTAGGTCCGAAAAAGAAGAAAATAGCACTTGCAAAAACGAGTTGAGAAAACCAATTCAATGCAATCCAACCATCGAAAGGCTTTATTTCTTTGAGTCGGGAAACACGTGTTACTTGAAAAATAGGATAAAATAAAAACCAAAGAGCTTTCCCGATAAAAGAATTGCCAACTAATTTGGCTTCCCACTGGTTTGGTAAATCAGCATCTAATTCGTGAATGCCTTGAAAAGAATGATGCTTAATATGATAACGTTCAAATGAAACGGAACTTGGCATAATTTGCGGAAGGTTTGCTAACATGCCCGCCAAACGGTTTAACGAGCGTCTTTTGAACAATAAATAATGTGCGCATTCGTGAATCATCACAAACAAAGCATGATCCGCGTAAGCACCCAAAAAATAGGCTGCGGCAACAACAATCCACCAGGAATGCGCTGCTACCAGCCAAGAAAGGACAATTTGGAAACTTACAATTCCGATTATCGCAAAAATAGTATAGGGATTTTTGCCGATTAATTTGCGGATTTCTGGATGTTTTTGCATAATGACTCTCGTCCGTATGCGATGTGGTTCAGGCTCGGTTGAATAATAAAAATCGGTTCGTTTGGTCATCTCAATAAATTTTTTTATGCTCGTTCAAAAATTAATTTTTGTGCTCTTTGAAACAGGTCGCAAATTACGTGATTTTTTGCAGGATAATCAATAAAGAAATCGTTTTTACACTTTCTTTTTCAGGATAATTTCAACGGGAACTCCATTAAAATTAAAATTTTCGCGCAATTTATTTTCAAGAAATCGCTTGTAAGACTCCGTTACATATTGTGGCAAATTACAGTAAAAAGCAAAATTCGGATTCTTCGTCGGCAACTGCGTTACAAATTTTATTTTCACGTGTTTCCCTTTAGTAGCAGGCGGCGGATAATTTTCGATGAGCGGCAACATGACATCGCATAATTTTCGAGTGGGAATTTTAATCGTTTTATTCGCATACACTTCTTCCGCCGTTTCCATGGCTTTTAAAATGCGTTGTTTAGTAAGTGCGGAAGTAAAAACTACTGGAAAATCACGGAAAGGAGCTGTTTTTTCTTTTATTTTTTCTTCGTATTCTTTGGTTGCGTTATTCCCTTTTTCGAGCAAATCCCATTTATTAATCACTACTACCAAGCCTTTGCGGTTTTTAGTAATGAGCTGAAAAATATTCAAATCTTGTGATTCGATTCCGAGAGTTGCATCAATCAACAACAAACAAACGTCTGCATCTTCGATGGATCTTATGGAGCGCATCACCGAATAAAATTCTAAATCTTCTTCTACTTTTGATTTCTTACGAATTCCGGCAGTGTCAATCAATAAAAAATCATGTCCGAAAGCTTGATAACGTGTGTGAATCGAATCGCGCGTAGTGCCAGCAATAGGAGTTACAATATTTCTTTCTTCTCCCAAAAGGGCATTTATCATGGACGATTTTCCCACATTCGGACGACCCACAATGGCAAATCTTGGAATATTTAATTGTTCTTCTTCCTCATTTTTATTCTCGAAAGAGTTCACAACTTCATCTAACAATTCGCCAGTTCCACTTCCGTTAATCGCGGCAACGCTGAATACTTCTCCCAATCCGAGTCCGTAAAATTCCGCTGAAAGCGCCAAACGCGCCCCATTATCTACTTTGTTGGAAACCACAATCACTTTTTTCTTGCAACGTCTCAATAAATTCGCTACGTCTTTGTCGTAATCATTAATCCCTTCTGTAACGTCTAACACAAATAAAATAACGTTGGCTTCGCTGATTGCCAATTGCACTTGCTTGCGAATTTCTTCTTCGAAAATATCTTCGGAACCTTTGATGTAACCGCCGGTATCAATGAGCGAAAACACGACTCCGTTCCAATCTACTTTTCCGTAATGGCGATCGCGCGTAACTCCCGCAATTTCGTCTACGATGGCTTTTCTACTTTCTGTTAAACGATTAAAAAGTGTTGATTTACCTACGTTTGGGCGACCAACAATGGCTACTATATTTGGCAATTTTAGGAAATTTAAAAGGTGAAAATTTTAGCTGTTAAAAAAATAATTTTTCAATTGATGTATCCGAATCTTTTTAATTGCGAGTCGTCGTCTCGCCAATCTTTATTGACTTTTACAAAGAGTTCCAGAAAAACTTTTTTCTCAAAAAACATTTCAATGTCTTTGCGTGCTTGCGTTCCTACTTTTTTTAATGCGGAACCTTCGTGCCCAATTAAAATGCCTTTTTGCGATTCGCGCGCCACAAAAATTTCGGCAGCCATTTTTATAATGCCTTCTTCTTCTTTAAAAGATTGCACAATAATTTCGACGGAATACGGAATTTCTTTTTGATAATTCAACAATATTTTTTCGCGAATAATTTCCGCCACAAAAAACTTTTCGGGACGATCCGTCAAAGCTGTTTTATCGTAAAATGGTTCGTTCTCGGGCAAATGCGCGAGGATTCGTTTCAACACATAATCCACATTAAAATTACGAAGTGCCGAAACCGGAATAATTTCCGCCTTCGGAATCCGACCTTGCCAAAGTGCTGTTTTTTGTTCTAATTTTTTTTGATCGCTTAAATCAATCTTATTGAGCAATACCAACACTGGCGACTTATGTTGCGCTAATTTCTCGATGATTTTTAGTTCGGCTTCCGTTTCTCTCATTTCTTTGATATCCACCACTAATAAAAAAACATCTGCATCCGAAATAGCCGTATTTACCTGATCCATCATGGATTGTTGCAATTTATAATTAGGCGCTAAAATGCCCGGCGTATCGGAATACACAATTTGAAAATCTTCGCCGTTCACAATGCCTAAAATACGATGACGCGTAGTTTGAGCCTTGGATGTAATGATGGAAAGTTTTTCGCCCACCAATACATTCATTAAGGTTGATTTTCCTGCATTTGGACTACCAATTATATTTACGAAACCTGCCCTGTGCATATTTGTTAATAATTTATTGCAGTGCAAAGAAACAAAATTATATCTTTGCACCGCAATTAAAAAGGCATACACACGATTCATCGTTCATTTTTAGATAAATATATAGTGCGGGGTGGAGCAGTTGGTAGCTCGTTGGGCTCATAACCCAAAGGTCATCGGTTCGAGTCCGGTCCCCGCTACCAAGCCGAAAGGCAAGTCCTTCTGAGTAATCACTTAGAAGGACTTTTTATTTTGAAGCGTTTTTTAGCCTTCAAAAAATTATTTTTTGAAGGCTGCTTTTTTATTCGTATTAATTTTTCTTCATTGTTGAAGTGCTTGGATTATCACGAACGACCCATTTGCTATTTTTGTATGCGATATAAAATCCAAATCCTTTATAGTCATGTTCATCGTACTTAAACCAAGCTTTTATCCAATATTCCGAATCAGTACCCTTTAAATTATCCTTCTCAACTTCGATGTAATCAATCTTTAAATTTTCTATCAAAGCTGTATCTAAATATCCTTTCATCATATCAAAATTCTCAATAATATCTTGACTTGAAAAAGTTCGTCCTTTATGTTTCGGTGCTGAAGCATCAAGCGCCCATAACTTAACAAATGAAGTAGAGTCTGATGTTTTTAAATAACTCCACGCTTTTTCTAAAAATTGTTTTGCGTCCTTTTTGCTAATTGTTTGTCCTTGCGCGCTTGTTAGAAGTAAAAAACAAACAAATGTTGTAGCGATTATTTTTTTCATGATTTATTTTTGTTTGTTAAAAACTTCAATTTATATTTTGAACTATTTTTTTAAAATTATAATTTTCCGAACAATATTTTTTAAAATTTGTTCTGCACAATTTTCTACTGTTGTATTTTCTGTATGGATTATTAAGTCTGCATTTACAGGCATTTCAAAAGAAGAATCGGCTCCAGTAAAATTTTTCAGTTCGCCTTTTTTTACTTTCGCATACAAACCTTTTACATCACGTTTTTCGCAAACAGCAAAAGGTGTATTTACGAACACTTCGAAAAAATAATTTTCGCCGATGATTTTTTTCGCTTCTTGACGCATCGTTTCAGTCGGACTTACAAAGGCACAAATGGTAACGATTCCGCAATCCAAAAAAAGTTTCGCTACTTCCGCAATTCTCCGAATATTTTCCATGCGATCTATTTCCGAAAAACCTAAATTTCGATTGATTCCGGTGCGCACATTATCGCCGTCTAAAACCTCTGTGAGAATTTTTTTTTCGTGTAATTTTTTTTCGAGCGCCAAGGCAATCGTTGTTTTTCCTGCGCCAGAAAGTCCAGTGAGCCAAATTACCATTCCACGCTGATTCAATAATTTTTCTTTTTCGGAACGTGGAAGTATTTTATCGAAGCTTGGAAATAAATTTTCGGTCATTTTTTCTTTTTATGTTTTGGCATATCATCACTTAAATCTGCACTTGATTTCCACACATTATTATCAAAATTAATATCTGGCAATTGTCTGTCAGGATCAATAATTACGGATTCAACTAAATCCGTAGAATCGTAATGAAATGTCCACACTCCACCACGTTGCCAAACTTCCACTGGTAATTTTACGATACCCACTTTTCCATTTTTCTCTTTTATCTGAATGGTAACTGGCAAAGCCATTTTTTCTAAATTTTCTACCGTAATCAAAACACCTTTCGAAGCATCATCGCCAAAATATTTTACATCTTTTACAGCCACATCAAATTTCCAAGTATTGTAAAACCATTCTTTCCAAAACCAATTCAAATCCTCGCCTGTTGCGTTGTTCATCGTATTAAAAAAATCTTTTGGCGTAGGATGTTTAAACGCCCAACGACTAATATATGTGCGGAAAGCAGCATCAAATAATTGCGGTCCAACAATGTCTTCGCGCAACATTTTTAAGCCAAGTGCTGGTTTAAAATACGCGTTGTTTCCAAGATCTCTGGCAACAACGGCATCTGCGTAAGTCATTATCGGTTGCACGTCTGGCTTCATCATATAATTAACAATTAAAGGAGCCGAATCGCGCTGCGTTTTGTATTCATCGTTGTGAAAACTTCGCGTAGAAAAATTATTAATGAAGGTATTAAAACCTTCGTCCATCCAAGCATATTTACGTTCGTTGGAACCCACAATCATCGGAAACCAAGTATGTCCAAATTCGTGTGTCGTAACAAACCAAAGCACGCCGCGTTTAGCTTCCCATCCACAAAAAACAATTCCCGGATATTCCATTCCACGTACTCTTCCAGCAACATTTACTGCCACCGGGTATGGAAATTCAAAATACGCTTTCGAGTTGTATTCAAGTGTTCCTTTTACATATTCTGTGGAGCGTCCCCAAGCTGAATCGCCCGCTACTTCTATCGGGTAAACAGACATTGCCAAACATTTTTTCTTGTCTGGTAAATTTACGCGTGCAGCATCCCAAATAAATGCTTTGGAACATGCCCAAGTTACATCGCGGGAATTTTCCATTTTAAAATGCCATGTCAAATTTCCTTTGTTTGTAGGACGAGTTGAAGGATTTCCAATTTCATTTTTACCGATAATGGCAATAGTAGAATCACTGTTACGCGCTTTATTTAAACGCGAAATTTCTTCGTGAGTCAGCACATCCGAAGAATTTTGTAGTTCGCCAGAAGCAACTACAATTTGATTGGATGGAGCAGTTATCGTGAAATCATAATTTCCATAATCCAAATAAAATTCTCCGGCGCCCAAGTACGGCAAGGTGTTCCAGCCTTCTACATCGTCATACACTTCCATGCGCGGATACCATTGTGCGATTTCATAAATGGTTCCATTTTTAGTTGTTGTGCGTCCCATACGGTCCGAACCATCTTCCGGAATTTTAAAACTGTACGCAATATCAACCGTTACTTTATCGCCTTTCGGACGCATCGCTTTGTCCAATAAAATTTCCATGCGCGTGTCCGAAATAATAAATTTCGGGGTGTACGTTTTTCCATCCAATGTAATTTTTACCGACTGAATAGAATCGCCTCCTTGAAAAACAGTATTTCCGAAACGATATCCGCCAACAGGCGTTGTGAGAGCGCCACGAGAATCTTGCTTAAAAAGATTTTGATCCAATTGCAGTCACAAAAAATTAAGTTCGTCCGGACTGTTATTCGTGTAAGTAATACTTACTTTTCCGTTTACGGAAGCAATAGTGGTATCAAGCGTTGCCGCGATTTTATAATCCGCACAATTTTGCCAATAATTAGGTCCGGGCGTTCCGCTTCCGCTACGATAAACGGTTCCGGGGTTATTTAAAAAGGACAAATCGAAAACATCCGAAGAGTTGTATTTACTGGCGTCTTGCGCATTCGCGGAAAGCATTGTCAAAAAAAGAAACGCTGAAAAAAGAAAGGTAGATTTTTTGTTCATTGAAAAATTATTTTTTTGAATGTGATTATTTATAAAAAATCGAAGGTATTAAAGCTGCATCAAATTTCATTATTTTTTTTACATTTACAAGAAAAAATATACCGAAGATTGGAAAGGCGATTTCCAACAAATGGATGCTATTTTAGTCATCGGAATTCGCTTGTAAAAAACAGCTTCGAAAAATTATTGTTTCGAAGCACACAAAACAGGAATAAAAATCGGTTTGAAAAAATATTTTTTCATGAAAATTAAACCTTCAGATATAATCATTGTTCTTCTTTTTATAGGTTCAATAATAACTGGATTTATCCAAACTCAATTAAAAAATAATGCTCAAATTATATTACTTGCTTTTGGTTTTATTACCTTACTTTCATTTCTAATCAAAAACAATTCACTCTCAACTGTTTTGTTTTATTTGTTGTCAATTCTTATTCTTTTCATAACCTATTTTGGTTTTATTTATTGGATAATGGATTTTATTTATCCGCCTTCGGCACGAGGCTGGGTAACAGTTGGAGCAGAAAGACATAGAGTAATGGATATGAGTTGGATTGGAGTGATTTTATTTTCGACAATTGTTGCGCCTTTAACAATGTTAGTTTATCACAAAATAACAAAGAATAGAAATAGAAAAAAGGAAATGATACTTACTCTTTTTTTCGTAATAATTAGCGGAATAAGCTGTTTGCTTTTTCGGAATTGAAAAATTATTTTTTCGAAGCACCAAAAACGAGAACAAAAATCGGTTTGAAAAATTATTTTTTTGAAGACCAAAACAATTCTCATTTTAATACCTTTGCGAGATGAAATACGCTAAAATAAATGCGGCAATTGTTGCGCAATTCAAAAAAATAATTCCGCCTGAATTCGTTATCGAACATCCTGATAAATTAGCAGATTACGCCCACGATGAAACGGAAGATTTAACTTACTTTCCTGAATTGGTTTTAAAGCCAAATACACCTGAACAAATTTCTGAAATTTTAAAAATTTGCAATGCCGAAAATATTCCGATTACTCCGCGCGGAGCTGGAACGGGCTTGAGTGGTGGCGCATTAGCAGTTTGCGGTGGCGTTATTCTTTCGATGGAACGTTTCAATAAAATTTTAAAAATTGACGAACGTAATTTACAAGCTGTTGTAGAACCTGGCGTTATCAATCAAGTATTTCAAGAAGCAGTTATCGAAAAAAAACTTTTTTATCCGCCCGATCCTGCGAGCAAAGGAAGTTGTTTTTTAGGCGGAAATATTGCTGAATCTTCTGGCGGACCAAAAGCTGTAAAATACGGAGTTACCAAAGATTATGTATTGAATTTGGAAGTGGTTTTGCCAACGGGCGAAATTATTTGGACAGGAGCTAATGTACTTAAAAATTCGACTGGATATAATTTAACGCAACTAATGGTGGGCAGCGAAGGAACACTCGGAATTGTTACCAAAATTGTTTTTCGATTGATTCCGTATCCTGAAAAAACATTGGTTTTGCTCGTTCCTTTTCAGTCGGCTGAAAAAGCGTGCGAAGCAGTTTCGGCAGTTTTCAGAGCAGGAATTACGCCTTCCGGAATGGAATTTATGGAACGCGATGCCATAGATTGGACGCTGAAATTTAATCCAAATATCAATATTAAAATAGACGATGAGGTGAACGCGCATTTGTTAGTGGAATTGGATGGAAACGACATGGATGTAATTTATAAAGAAGCCGAAAAAATAAACGAAGTGATGATGCAATTTGAATGCGGCGAAATTTTGTTGGCGGAAAGTGCAGAGCAAAAAAATAATTTGTGGAAACTTCGTAGAAGCGTTGCGGAGGCGGTTAAATCGAATTCGGTTTACAAAGAAGAAGATACGGTGGTGCCGCGTGCCGAACTTCCGAAATTGTTAAAAGGTGTGAAAGAAATTGGCGTGAAATATGGTTTTCGTTCGGTCTGTTACGGACATGCTGGAGACGGAAATTTGCACGTAAATATTATTAAAGAAAACATGAGCGATGACGATTGGCACACAAAATTGCCGCAAGGAATTCGTGAAATTTTTAAATTGTGTGTTGATTTAGGCGGAACACTTTCGGGAGAACATGGAATTGGTTGGGTGCAAAAAAATTATATGGATATTGCGTTTCATCCTAAATCCATTGAGATACAGAAAGCCATCAAAAAAATTTTTGATCCAAATGGAATATTAAATCCTGAAAAAATATTTCCAGACTAAAAAAATTGTCATTCTGAACGAAGTGAAGAATCTATTATATTCAGATGTTTCCTTCGTCAGCATGACAAGCGAACTATTTTTAGAAATGAATTGAATAATTTTAACTAACGAAAAAATCGCTTCAAAAAAATAATTTTTCAAAGCCGTAAAATGAGTTTCAAAAAATAATTTTTCAAATGCTTGGTTTAAAACTTCCTACTGATCCGCGTTGGGTAAATATCGTGGAAACAAATATTCAAGAAATATTAACGGATCATGCTTTTTGTGAGCAGAAAGCGGCTTCTAATGCGATTAGTATGACTGTCAATTTTCCAGAATATTCGGATATTGTGGATGCAATGTTGGAATTGGCGCGAGAAGAATTGGCACATTTTCAAATGGTGCACGAACAAATTAAAAAACGCGGCTGGGTTTTAGGTCGCGAACGGCGTGATGAATACGTGAACGAGTTGTACAGTTTTGTGCGAAAAGGGTTTCAGCGACACATTGTTTTAATTGACCGACTTTTATTTTCGGCATTGATAGAAGCCAGAAGTTGCGAGCGTTTTAGAGTGTTATCTGAAAATATTCAAGACAAAGAATTATCGGAATTTTATCATCAATTAATGATCAGCGAAGCTACGCATTATACTTTGTTTCTTCAATTTGCGCGCAAATATGCAGCAGATCAAGACGTAGAAAAACGCTGGAAAGAATTTTTAGAACACGAAGAAAAAATAATTTCCAAGTACGGAAAAAAGGAAACCATACACGGTTAATTACAATAATTTCCTTTATTTATAAGCTTTTCGGGATGAATAAGAAATCCTGTTAATAAAACTGTTTATAATTCAGACTAAAAAAAGTTTCTGGAGTGCACGTATTTTCTAAACTTGTTTTTAGTAAAATCAAAAAGTAAAAAATGAAAAAATATATTTTTTACCTCGCTTGCGCGACGGTGATATTGATGAATTCTTGCTCCAATCCGGTGGTAAAAAAAGAATCAGATAAAACAGTTTTTCGATACAATGAGCTGTCAGGAATTACCTCTTTAGATCCCGCGGCAGCACGAAATTTTGAGAATATTGAGGCAGACAATCAATTGTTCAATGGATTGGTGCAAATGGATGATTCTTTGCACGTAAAACCCTGCATCGCGAAGTCGTGGGAAATTGGGCAAAATGGCACTCAATATATTTTTCATTTACGCCACGATGTGTATTTTCAGGATGATTCGGTGTTTCCAAAAAATGCAGGTAGAAAAGTAATTGCATCCGATTTTGTACACAGTTTTTTTCGTTTGTACGATCCCTCAGTTTCGAGTGCTACCACGTTGCTTTCCAATATTGATAGAGGAGAGCGGAGTAATTACAAAGGCTTCGAGGCGCCAGATGATTCTACTTTTATCATTTATTTAAAGCAAGCCTTTGCTCCTTTTTTAAGCATTTTAACGATGAAATATTTTTCCGTTATTCCGATTGAAGCGATTGATCGTTACGGAGATGATTTTCGCAGTCATCCCGTAGGAACAGGCCCGTTTAAATTTAAAGTTTGGGATGAAGGTTCGAAATTAATTCTCGTAAAAAACGATCATTATTTTGAGTTTGAAGGAACACATCGTTTGCCTTATTTGGATGCTGTTTCCATCTCTTTTATAAGAGATAAGGAAACTGCTTTTTTAGAATTTTTACAAGATAAATTAGACTTACTCTCTGGCGCGGATGCGATTGATAAAGAGCAAGTTTTTGAACATTCTGGAAAACTAAAAAACAGTTTCAAAAATAAATTTTATTTGCAGAGTCAGCCATTTTTGAAAACAGATTATCTCGGAATTTTAATTGACCCGAAATTTGACATTGTGAAAAACTCTCCACTTCAAAAATTAGAAATTCGCCAAGCCATCAATTACGGATTTGATCGTGTAAAAATGGTGAAATATTTACGCTGGGGTTTAGGAACACCTGCTACTGCTGGTTTCGTACCGCCCGGATTGCCATCTTTCAATTCTGATTTAGTAAAAGGATATACCTACAACCCTGATAAAGCCAAGCAATTGCTCTTGCTCGCTGGTTATCCAAATGGAAAAGGCTTGCCTGAAATTACTTTGCATACTACGGCACAGTATCAGGATTTGTGCAGTTTTATTCAATCGCAATTGGCTGCCATTGGCATCAAAGTAAAAATTAGTGTGGAAAAAGCGGCGATACTTTCGGAAGCGATTGCCAGTTCGGAAATGAATTTTTTTAGAAAATCTTGGGTGGGAGATTATCCTGATGCGGAAAATTTTTTATCGCTTTTTTACAGCCAAAATTTTAGTCCAGCGGGATTTAATTATACGCATTACAGCAATCCGCATTTTGATGTTTTGTATGAAAAATCGCGAACAGAAGAAAACGATTCTTTGCGTTATGCCGATTATCAACAAATGGATCAATTATTAATGGATGACGCGCCAATTGTGCCTTTGTATTACGATCAAGTAGTGCGTTTGGTACAAAAGGACATTTCAGGGTTAACCGCTAATCCGATGAATTTACTAAATTTAAAAACGGTACAAAAAACAGAAAAAGGTGAGTGAAAAATTATTTTTGAGCCTTCAAAAAATTAATTTTTCAAATCGTTTTTTTCATTCACTAAATAAATACGAAAAATTATTTTTTATTCAAACGCACTTATACCAGTAATATCCATTCCGGTAATCAGCAAATGAATGTCGTGCGTGCCTTCGTAAGTAATTACAGATTCTAAATTCATCATGTGGCGCATAATCGGATATTCTCCTGTAATGCCCATTCCGCCGAATATTTGGCGTGCTTCGCGTGCAATTTGTAAAGCCATGTTTACATTGTTTCTTTTTGCCATCGAAATTTGTGCTGGCGTAGCGCGATTTTCATTTTTCAACACACCTAATCTCCAAACCAATAATTGCGCTTTGGTGATTTCGGTAATCATTTCTGCTAATTTTTTTTGCGTCAATTGAAAACCTCCAATCGGTTTCCCGAATTGAATGCGTTGTTTTGAATATTGCAAAGCCGAATCGTAACAATCCATCGCAGCGCCAATAGCGCCCCAAGCAATTCCGTAACGAGCAGAATTTAAACAACTCAACGGACCTTTCAATCCTTTTACATTTGGCAATAAATTTTCTTTCGGAATTTTTACATTGTCGAAAACCAATTCTCCTGTAGCGCTTGCGCGTAAGGACCATTTGCCATGTGTTTCAGGAGTTGTAAATCCTGGCATTCCTCGTTCTACAATCATTCCGTGAATAATTCCTTCTTCATTTTTTGCCCAAACAACAGCAATATCCGCGAAAGGCGCATTGGAAATCCACATTTTGGCACCATTCAATAAATAATGATCGCCTTTGTCTTTAAAATTAGAAAGCATTCCAGAAGGATTGGAACCGTGATCAGGCTCTGTAAGCCCGAAACAGCCCATCATTTCGCCGGAAGCCAATTTTGGTAAATATTTTTTTCGTTGTGCTTCGGAACCAAAAGTATAAATTGGATACATCACCAACGAACTTTGTACAGAGGCTGTAGAGCGTAATCCAGAATCGCCGCGCTCCAATTCTTGCATAATTAATCCGTACGAAATTTGATCCAATCCGGCGCCGCCATATTCTTGCGGAATGTACGGACCAAATGCGCCGATACTTGCCAAACCTTTTATCCATTGTTTCGGGAATTGTGCTTTCTGACAGGCTTCTTCCACAATCGGAGTAACTTCTTTTTTTACCCAAGCACGTGCGGCATCGCGCACCATTTTATGCTCATCGCTGAGTAAATCGTCCAACAAATAATAATCGGGAGCCTGAAAATTGTCTGCTTTTGCCATGTCTGAAAAATTAATTTTTGAGCCACAAAAATAGCAAAATAATCAAAATTGATTTGGAAAAGAAAAGCGATTTTCATGAGATAAAAAAGGAGAGTTGAAAAATTATTTTTTTGAAACACTTTTTCGGAAACATTTTATAATACGTATCTTTGCCGCCTCAAAATCAAAAAAACATTTTTTCAATGTTAAAAAGACGTGTATCAGAATCTTCTACAACAGAAGGTCTGCCTATCGCTCCTTCTATGGGAGAAACGATTGCAGGCGAAAGAATCCATCCTAAAAAAGATAACATTGTAAATAAAAGAGTGTTTTATATAAGTATGTTGGCTATTGGAATTGGTTTGGTAACCGGTTTAGTGGCAGAGGGCTTGGTGGGACTCATCGGATTGATTACGAACATTGCTTTTTACGGACGAATTTCTACCGCGTTTTCTTCTCCAGCAGATAACCATTTGGGTTGGTGGGTTGTTTTAGTTCCTGCTGTAGGTGGCGTTATTGTTGGGCTTATGGCACGTTACGGTTCAAAAGCCATTCGCGGGCATGGTATTCCTGAAGCGATGGAACAAGTGCTCGAAAATGGAAGTCGCATCCCGCCCGCTATTACCTTTTTAAAACCTATTTCTTCTGCTATCGCGATTGGAACAGGCGGTCCGTTTGGTGCGGAAGGTCCTATCATTGCTACAGGTGGCGCTTTTGGTTCCGTTATCGGACAAATACTAAAAACAACAGCGGACGAGCGTAAAATTTTACTGACAGCAGGTGCTGCTTCTGGTATGGCAGCCATTTTCGGAAGCCCGATAGCCGCCGTTTTATTGGCAATCGAATTATTATTGTTTGAATTTTCTCCGCGTTCCATTATTCCTGTTGCGCTTGCAAGTGCTATGGGAGCTGCCATGCACATGGCATTGATGGGTACAGGAGCTGTTTTCGCGATGCCGAATTTAGCAGCACCCAGCTCGATGGCAATTGCGTGCTATGTTTTTATCGGATTAATCATTGGAGTTCTTTCAGTAGGTGCCACAAAAATTGTTTACCTAATTGAAGATTGGTTTGAAAAAATACCAGTACACTGGATGTGGTGGCCAGCTTTAGGCGGTTTGGCTGTTGGATTTATCGGTTATTTTTATCCCCACACAATGGGTGTCGGATACGATAACATTCGAAACATTTTAGCTGGAAGTTTTTCGATGCAATTGTTGGTTTCTTTGTGTGTCTTCAAATTTATTTCTTGGTCGATTGCTTTGGGTAGCGGCACTTCTGGCGGAACGCTTGCGCCTTTGTTCACCATTGGTGGAGGAGCTGGCGCTTTGGCGGGAGCAGGTATACTTTTGTTGTTTCCACAAATAGGATTAGATGTTCGTATGGCAGCACTGGTAGGTATGGCAGCCATTTTTTCAGGAGCTTCCAGAGCTTTACTTACGTCTATTGTTTTTGCTTTTGAAGCGACGATGCAGCCGAATGCTTTATTGCCATTGCTTGGCGGATGTACTGCCGCTTATTTCGTCTCTTTCTTTTTAATGGAAAATACCATTATGACCGAAAAAATTGCTCGCAGAGGCGTGAAAGTGCCAACCGTTTATACTTCTAATTTTTTAGAACGATTGAATGTCGGAAAGATGATGTTGCAAAATAGTATTGCTTTGTCTAACAATTATACCTTGGCTGAAGTCCGCGAAATCATTCGTGCGGAGCGCGTAGAAGAAACTCAATCTGCTTTTCCGGTAGTAGACGAAGACGAAAAACCAATCGGTATTGTTACTTTACAGGATATTAAAAACTCGGCACTGTCGTCGGAAACAACCATCAACGAATTAATCCAACATGCTTTTGTTACTATTTCGGAACATTCTTTATTGAACGAAGCTGTCTCGATGATGGCAAAATCCAAAGCCGACATCATCCCTGTAATTTCGGACGAAAGCGGACATAAATTGGTCGGAATTATTTCTCACAAAAGTGTGGTGGATGCCTACAGTTTGCAAATGAACGAAACGGAAGACATCGAACAATCTATCAATTTAAGAAATCGCGGACTCAAAATTCTTTCTAAAAGTCTTAACTATCGCAAGAAAATAAAGAGTTGAAAAAATATTTTTTTGAATGGAAAAAATAGGTTGAAAAAAGGCATCCGAAAAAATAATTTTTTGAACTATAATTTCCGTAATTCTTTCATGAATTTGGAAGCGTACACAAAATCAATCAACTCGGGATTGGTTGCCGAAAGAATTTCTTTGTTGGTGCCTTCCCACCATTTGGCGCCTTGGTAAATAAACATAATGTGATCGCCAATTTCCATCACCGAATTCATGTCGTGCGTAATCACAATAGTGGTGATGTTGTATTCTTCCGTAATTTCTTTTATCAAATTATCAATTACGATGGAAGTGCGCGGATCCAAGCCAGAATTGGGCTCATCGCAAAATAAATATTTTGGCTGCATCGCAATCGCACGCGCAATGGCAACACGTTTTTTCATTCCTCCGCTAATTTCAGAAGGATAACGATTGTTCGCATTCACAAGATTGACGCGGGAAAGACAAAAATTGGCGCGATCACGTTTTTCAGATTCGCTCATATCTGTAAACATGGAAAGTGGAAACACCACATTTTCTTCTACCGTTTGCGAATCAAACAAAGCGCCACCTTGAAAAAGCATTCCTATTTCTTTACGGATGGATTTTTTATCATCAAAACGCAACTCAAAAAAACTGCGGTTGTTGTACAAAACTTCGCCTTTATCGATTTTATGAAGTCCCACCATACATTTCATCAACACCGTTTTTCCGGAACCGCTTTCGCCGATAATTAAATTTGTTTTTCCTTGTTTAAATGTGAAGGAAATATCTTTCAACACTTCTCTGCCGGCAAATGCTTTGGAAATATTTTTTATTTCTATCATGCCAACAACAATTGGGTTAAAATAAAATTGAAAACCAAAATTAAAATGCTGCTGTACACTACCGCTTTTGTGCTGGAACGTCCTACTTCCAAGGCTCCGCCTTCGGTATAATAACCGTGGTACGCAGAAACCGTTGTAATAATAAACGCAAAAACCATTGTTTTGATGAGCGCGTAGACAATGTTAAAAGGATTAAAATCATACTGAACGCCATACACATATTGATAAGAAGTTACCACGTGCGTGCCAATTCCGCAAATCCAGCCGCCAAAAATACCGAGCGCCATACTAATTAAAATCAAAAATGGATTGATAAAAACGGTAGCGATAATTTTCGGTAAAATTAAATATCCGGCAGAGTTAATTCCCATTATTTCAAGTGCATCTACTTGCTCTGTTACTTTCATCGTACCAATTTCAGACGCAATATTGGAACCTACTTTTCCGGCTAAAATTAAACTGACAATGGTAGGAGAAAATTCGAGAATAATGGAATCGCGCGTGGTTAAACCAATGGCGTAAATGGGCACCCACGGACTTGTAAATCCGAAAGCAGCTTGAATGGTAATAACCGCGCCCATAAAAAAAGAAATGATGGCAACAATACCCAAGGAACCAACGCCGAGTTTGTCAATTTCTATAAGGATTTGCTTGCGGTAAATAGAATATTTTTCGGGCTTTTTAAAAACCCTGCCCATCATTATATAATATCTTCCTAAATCGTAAAAAATCCGCATTTTTTTGAATGAAATAAGGACGCGAAATTACGCATTTATTTAAAAGAATAGTTAAAGAAGAATTTTGCCTTCGAAAAATTATTTTTTTGAAGTGCTTTTTCTGCTTCTAAAAAGGTGTTTGAAAACTTATTATTCGCGGAGCATTTCTACATGCGGAATTCCATCTTCCATATAGGAATCACTTTGGTTTTTAAATCCCAACGATTGATAAAATTTTTCGAGGTAAACTTGTGCAGAAATACGAATAGGAACATTTCCATATTGTTGCTCAATGTATTGAAAACATTGATTCATCAAAGTTCTTCCTAATCCTTTTGCACGGTATTTATTTGAAACAACAACTCTGCCGATGGAGATTTCTGGATAGGAAATTCCGGCAGGCAAAATGCGCGCGTACGCGATTAAATCGCCGACAGTATTTGTGCCCAATAAATGAAAGGAAGAAAAATCTTTTTGATCTAAATCTTGGTACGCAATTTCTTGTTCCACCACAAAAATCTCGGCGCGTAAAGCAAGCAGGAAATACAATTCGTACTTCGTTAATTCGTCGAACGATTTGTATTTCCAGTGAATATCCTTCATTTTCTCAGATTGATTTTAGGTTAAAAATCAGTTCGAAAAAATTATTTTTTAGAAACTTTTTCTCGGACGTTTTTTGCGGAAATTATCTTTTCTATCCGATGATTCTGAACTTCTTTTTTCAGAAGGAGCTGCATATTCTTTTTTTGGTGCATCCGAATATTTACGTTCTCCTCTATCACCGCCACCGTAGCTTTTTTTCGCATAACCACCGCTTCCAGAATCGCTTTTGCCGTAGCTTTTTTTCGCATAACCTCCGCCACCACCACTGCTTCTTTCTCCTCCTCTTGAATTTCCACCGTACGATCTTCCACCACCGCCGTACTCTCTACGACCTCCGCCACCACCATAACCGCCGCCGCCTTCTCTCGGAGCTCTTTCTTTCCATTCGGAACGTGCTGCTACTTCTATTTTTACTGGTCTGCCATTGTAACTTTGGTTACCGAAAGCTGCTACCAAGGTATCTGCTGCTTTTTCATCTACTTCAATAAACGAAAAACTATTTTTTACGTCTGCACTTAAAATTAAATTTTGCTCAATATTTGCGGTGTCCGAAAAATATTTTTTCATGTCTTCGCCCTCCAAACCGTCTAATCTACCAATGTTTACGAAGAAACGTTTTGCGTTTTTATTAATCGTACGTTCTGGTCCGCCGCGTTGTCCGTCAGTATTCAAATCCGGCGCATTGCGGTAATATTCCAAAAAGCGATTAAACTCCTCTGAAATAAAGCGTTTTATTAATTCTTCTTTGCTGATGTCGTTTAATTCTTCATAAATTTTCGGTAAATATTTTTCGATTTCTTTTTCATTTACATCTACGTTCCGAACTTTATTTACAAGGTGGAACAGTTGTTTTTCACAGACTTCGAAGCCATTCGGAATTTTTGCTTGCGTAAAACGTTTTCCGATTATTTTTTCGATGATGCGAATTTTTCCCATCTCTCTCATGTTGATGATAACGATGGAAACACCTGATTTTCCCGCTCTTGCAGTACGTCCACTACGATGAGTATAATTTTCAATTTCGTCCGGAAGGTTGTAATTGATAACGTGTGTAACATTGTTCACATCAATTCCGCGTGCGGCAACATCCGTTGCAACAAGCATTTGAAGCGAACGACTGCGGTAACGTTTCATTACGTGATCGCGTTGCGATTGCGATAAATCTCCGTGCAAAGCATCGGCATTGTAACCGTCTTTTATCAATTGATCCGCCACTTCTTGCGTTTCAATTTTAGTACGACAAAATACAATCGCGAAAATTTCAGGATTGTAATCGGCAATACGTTTCAAGGTTAAATATTTATCGCGCGCATGCACTACATAATATTGATGTTCAATGTTATCAGCACCTTGATTCTTTTTACCCACACTAATTTCGTGCGGATTAGTCATGTAATTTTTTGCAATTCGGGATACCTCAGAAGGCATCGTGGCAGAGAAAAGCCATGTATTTTTATCGGAAGGAGTTTGAGATAAAATCAAATCTAAATCTTCTTTAAAACCCATGTTTAACATTTCATCGGCTTCATCTAAAACAGTAATTTTTATGCTTTTCAGATTAATCCTTTTGCGTTTAATCATATCCACCATTCTACCCGGAGTAGCCACAATGATATGAGCGCCTCTATTAATTTCGCGAGTTTGGGTTTCGATGCTGGCGCCGCCGTAAATGGCAACGATGTTGGCTCCACTTTTGTATTTCGAAAAACTTTGTAAATCGCGTGTGATTTGAAGGCACAATTCGCGTGTGGGGCAAAGTATTAATGCTTGTGTATCTTTTACACTGAAATTGACTAAGTGTACTATTGGCAAGCCAAAAGCGGCTGTTTTACCGGTGCCTGTTTGAGCCAATCCGACGAAATCGGCGGTTCCTGTAATCAATACTGGGATGGCTTGTTCTTGTATGGCGGAGGGAGTTTCGAATCCCAGTTCTGCTACGGCTTTTAATGTTTGTGAATCAATTCCTAATTTCTCAAATGCGTTCATCTCTTTTTTGTTTGTGAGGCGCAAAGGTACGCTAAATATTGGTTACAAATACATAAAGTCTCTTTGGTTTCGGGCGGCAATAGAAAAAGGGACTTACATTTTAATTCAAATGATAAGTCCCTTTTGGCGGAGAGAGAGGGATTCGAACCCTCGGTACAGAATAACCCGTACGACAGTTTAGCAAACTGTTCCTTTCGGCCTCTCAGGCATCTCTCCTGTTTCTTGAAAAAGAGCGACAAATGTAAAAAAAAATATCATCCAAAAAATTAACAATTGTTTTTATCGAATTGTTTTATAAAAAACGGAAAAATAAAATCGAAATGTTATATTTGCGCCCTATCTTAAAAAAATAATTTTCACAAACCACAATATCATCTATGAATTGTTTGAATAAAAATTTATTTTTCGTTGTTGCAGCTTCAGCCTCTGTGGCATTTTTAGCTTCGTGCGGTTCGGGTTATAAAAAAGATAACTCACAAGTAATTATTCATGAATTATCGGATCCAGATATGTTGAATCCGATTGACTATTCGGATGCTGGCGCGGGATACATTATTAATAATATTTTTCAACCTTTGGTAGCACCAAGTTTTGGAGATTTAAAACCGGTTCCTGTTTTGGCGGAAAGTCGCCCGACACTTAAAAAAACGGCTGATGGGAAATTGCTTATTACGTATCGTATTCGTCCGGAAGCCAAATGGGACAACGGAACGCAGATTACTGCGAAAGATGTGGAATTTACGTTGAAAGCGATAAAAAATCCAAGAGTAAGTGATCAACCTAATAAATCGTATTATGAATTTATCAGCGATTTCAAATTTTATCCAGAAGACCCTTTGAAATTTACCTTAGTGTGCGATCATGTTTACATTTTGGCAGAGCCGTCCAGCGGCGATTATTCAATACTTCCAAGATACATGTATGATCCCAAAGGATTGTTGGATAAATACACTGTAAAACAAATGACCTCTGATGCAGCAAGCATTTCCAACGATCCTAACATTGTTGATTTCGCAACGGATTTTAATTCGGAAAAAAGAATGCGCGATCCTAATTTTATCAGTGGAAGCGGAGCATATAAATTAGCGCAATGGGCAACTGGACAACGCGTAGTATTGGAAAGAAAAAAAAATTGGTGGGGCGATAAATTAAAAGATTTGAATTGCTATTTTCAAGCCTATCCATCTCAACTTACGTATCAAACAATTAACGATATGACGAGTGCCATCGTGGCTTTAAAAGCCGGTAATTTGGATGTCATGTATTCCATCAAACCAAAAGATTTTAAAGATCTTCCGCAATCTTCTAAAATTGTTGATAATTTTAATACCTACACGCCTACCATGCTTGCGTATAGCTACATTGGGATAAATGTAACGCGTCCGAAATTTGCAGATGTGGAAACGCGACAGGCTTTGGCGCATTTGTGCGATATTCCCAAAATGATAAAAGATGTGATGTACGGATTGGCATCGCCTGTTATCGGGCCAGTTCATCCGTCGGATTCCTTGGATTACAATCACGATATACAACCATACGATTATAACATTGCGGAAGCAAAAGCATTGTTATCAAAAGCAGGTTGGAAAGACAGCGATGGCGACGGAACCTTAGACAAAACAATCAATGGAGAAAAAGTGCCTTTGGAAATTAATTTTTTGGTGAATGCTGGTAATGATAGTCGGAAACAAGTGGCGTTGATGTTTCAAGAAGAAGCTCGAAAAGTAGGAATAAAGGTAAATGTGATTTCTCAAGATTGGTCAGTTTTCCTCGACAACACCAAGAAACACAATTTCGATATGTTTTGTGGCGCATGGATTGCTTCGCCGGTTCCGAACGATTTCAAACAAATTTTTAGCACAGAATCTACCCGAAATGGTGGTTCGAATTATACTAATTTTGGAAATGCAAAATCTGATGCCTTGATTGATTCCATTCGAGTAGAATTGGATCCTGTAAAACGTGCGGTGATGTACAAAGAGTTTCAAGTGATTTTGCACGATCAAGTTTCGTACATATTTTTATGGTCCCCAACGGAACGTATGGCAATTCAAAAAAGATTTACAAACGCCAACCCTTCTGTTCTTCGCCCTGGTTTTTGGGAAGCAGGTTTCAAATTAAAAAATGTTCAGTAAATTTATCCGCTTAGCTTTATAAAAAAAGAAATTTACCGACAATGCTAAAATACGTTTTAAAAAGAGTCCTCATTTTTATTCCGACTATTTTAGCAATCTCTTTGCTTACCTTTATTATCAGCATCAATGCGCCTGGAGATCCAGTGGATAGCATGTTGAATAAAAATTCGAGCGGAGGAGAAGGACAAGTTGCAGATAAACTTTCTAATGAAAAAGCGTACATTGATTTACGACATAAATTAGGATTAGATTTACCACTTTTCTATTTCTCGATAACCAACGCCACAGCCTCCGATACGCTCTATAAAGTTCCGAAAGCTTCCCGCAGAGTAAACTTAGATCGCCTCTCGTATATGTACGGCAATTGGAGCGATGTGTCCAAATACTACGGACAAATTCAGAAATTTGAAAACGCGCTTTACGCGATGCCGAAAACAGCGGAAAACGTAGAAGCCATCAATAAAGCAAAAGATTACATTAATTCGCTGTATGAAAATTACGACGATGCTAAACTGAAAACTATTTTTTCCAACATCGATTTCCTTTTTTCAAATACACCCTCTTTCCTTAATATTATTGGTCCTTACAACGCTGTAAAAAATGCCTTAACGGATATGCAACTGAATAAATCCGTTTGGAAAAGATACATTCCCGTAATTGATTTTTTCGGAATCAATAACCAATATCATCTGTGGATGTTTGGCGATAAACCTTGGTATTCATCGCTTCCGTGGGTAAATGATTCTCAAATACGTTATCGCAGCAAAGGTTTTGTAAGAGGCGATTTCGGGATTTCCTATCAAGATAAACGTCCTGTTAGTTCTGTTATTTGGAGTGCGATGGAATGGACAATGTTAATCAGTAGTATTTCTATTATTTTAGCTTATTTGATTGCTATTCCTTTAGGTATTAAATCGGCTGTTAGCAAAGGCTCTCGTTCCGAAAAAGTAATTACAACTGGACTCTTTATTTTATATTCCTTGCCCACCTTTTGGATTGCAACTATTCTCATTATATTTTTCTGCGGTGGCGACTGGTTTTCGTGGTTCCCATCTCCCGGTGCTCCTCCTATTCCGAGTGATGCCCCAATTTTATATCAATTTTCACAAATGGCTTACCGTTTAGCTTTGCCTATATTTTGTTGGACGTATGGTTCTTTGGCATTCATCTCTCGCCAAATGCGTGGCGGAATGTTGAGTGTTATCGGACAAGATTATATCCGCACAGCACGTGCAAAAGGATTAAGCGAAAAAGTTGTTATTAGAAAACATGCCTTACGTAATTCGATGATTCCAATCATTACTTTGTTTGCCAGTGTTTTTCCGGCAATGATTTCTGGTTCATTTGTTATTGAGTACATTTTCTCTATTCCTGGAATGGGAAAAATAAGTTACGACGCGCTTTTAGCCAGAAATTATCCAATCATTTTTACTGTCATGATGTTTACTGCTATTTTAACTTTAGCAGGAACTTTATTGTCCGATATTTTATACGCCGTAGTGGATCCGAGAATTTCTTTCTCTAATAAACGAAAATAAAAAATGAAATTTAATTTTATATCTTCAATTATAAATCCGAACAAACGTATTGACGTTGCGCTGCAAACTATTGTAGACGCTAATACTAAACAAAGTTTTTGGGCAACCGTAAAAAAACAATTTCGTAAAAATAGGATTGCGGTTTATTCCCTTCGTGTTATTATTTTCTTAGTAGTGATTGCTGTGTTCGCCGATTTTTTAGCGAATGAAAAACCGCTTGCCGCGAAATACAAAGGTGAAATTTATTTTCCAGTATGTCGCTCCTATGCAGTGGATTTAGGCATCGCCGAATGGCCTGCTTGTTTTCAAAATGTGGAATGGAAAAAATTAAATTACGATTGGGTCGTTTTCCCCCCTGTACCTTACCTTCCCAAAAATATTGACGAAAACAATGTGCATTCCATCAGCCCATTTGCAACTCAAAATGTAAAATCTCGGAGCTGGCGGCATTGGCTTGGTACAGATGAATTGGGGCACGATATTTTAGCTGCGATGATACACGGCACGCGTATTGCCTTACTGGTAGGTGTTGTTTCAATGAGTATCGCATCTTTTATCGGCATTTTGCTCGGAGCCCTTGCAGGCTATTTTGGAGACGAACGTTTAAAAATGGCGCGCGGAAAATTAATTTTCAATTGCCTGTTTCTTGTACTCGCTTTGTTCTATGGGTTTGGTAGTCGCAGTTATATTTTGGGGGATGCTTTGGCTGATTCCTTCAGCAGTTTTTTACTACAATTATTGATTTCTTTTATTATTATGGCGTTCATTATTTTTATCGGAAGCATGGTAAGCGGAGTGCTTGGCTTTATTCCTTATTTCGCTAAAAAAATAAATATCCCTGTGGACATTGTCGTATCGCGGATCATCGAGATAATGCTTTCCATTCCCACTTTATTTTTAATCATTGCCATATCCGCACTGGTTACAAAACCTTCTGTCTTTATTGTGATGGCGATTATCGGTTTAACTTCTTGGACGAGCATTGCGCGTTTTATTCGCGCCGAATTATTGAAAGTAAGAAGTTTGGAATACATCGAAGCCGCCCATGCATTGGGTTATTCCGAAAACAGAATTATTTTTAAACACGCTATTCCGAATGCACTTTCGCCGGTACTTATTGCCATTGCATTTGGTATTGCAAGCGCTATTTTAACAGAAGCCATTCTTTCTTTTCTCGGAATCGGAGTACCCGCCGAAACACTTACTTGGGGTGCTTTACTTGCAGCAGCACGTCAATCACCAACAGCTTGGTGGCTTGCTATTTTCCCTGGTTTTGCTATTTTTATCACGGTAACGGTTTACAACCTCGTGGGCGAAGGCTTGACAGACGCTTTGGATCCAAGACAAAAAAAATAGTTTTCAAAAAAATAATTTTTTGGAAGACAAATTCCGACCACAAAAAGAGCGCTCGAAAAATTAATTTTTCGAGCGCTAAAATATTTTCTTCTTGAATTTTTTATCAAGAAAAAGAGAACTAATTTTTACAAGGTTCCTCTCTTCGCTTGTTCTCTTTCTATCGCTTCAAAAAGTGCTTTGAAATTTCCAGCTCCAAATGATTTTGCGCCTTTACGTTGAATAATTTCGTAAAATAAAGTCGGACGATCTTCTACTGGTTTGGTGAAAATTTGAAGCATATATCCTTCGTCATCGCAATCAATCAAAATTCCCAATTTCGCTAATGCGCGAATGTCTTCATCAATTTTTCCGACACGATTTAATATTTCATCGTAATATACCGGCGGAACGGTTAAAAATTCTACGCCTCGTGATTTTAATTTTGTAACGGTATCAATAATATCATCGGTTGCCAAAGCCAAATGTTGCACACCTTGGCTTTCGTAAAAATTAATATATTCTTCAATTTGCGATTTCTTTTTTCCTTCAGCAGGTTCGTTAATCGGGAATTTAATTCTTCCGTTTCCGTTCGACATAACTTTACTCATCAAAGCGGAATATTCCGTAGAAATTGTTTTGTCGTCAAAGGAAAGTAAATTGACAAATCCCATTACCTTCTCATAATATTCCACCCATTTATTCATCTCGTTCCAACCTACATTTCCAACGGAATGATCAATGTATTTTAGTCCGACACTTTCCGGATTGTATTCTGATTTCCAAGCTTTGTAACCTGGTAAAAATAATCCTTTGTAATTTTTGCGTTCTACAAAAATGTGAACCGTTTCGCCATACGTATAAATGCCAGAACGTTTTACTTCTCCATGTTCGTCTTTTTCTGTAACTGGCTCCATGAAAGGCTTTGCGCCACGTTTCACTGTTTCGTGAAAAGATTTTTCTGCATCGTCCACCCACAAAGCAATTACTTTTACGCCATCGCCATGTTTTGCTAAATGTTGATTAATTGGCGAAGAAGAATTGAGCGGAGTCGTTAACACCAAACGTATTTTATCTTGCATTAAAACGTACGAAGAATATTCTTTGCAACCAGTTTCTAAACCTTTGTAGGCAAGTGATTGAAAGCCAAAAGCAGTTTTATAATAATGCGCAGCTTGCTTCGCATTTCCCACGTAAAACTCGATGTAATCGGTTCCGTTAAGCGGTAAAAAATCTCCAGCTGTTTTGTAAATCTTTTCTATTTCAGTATGATTGTTTTGTGTTTCCATAATTTCTTTTTTTGAATAAATGTTTGTAAAAATAATTTTTTTGTGATGAAGAATACCAAGTCAGGAACCTTGTCATTACCACATCGCACGAGCTTGTGCCGAAAAAATATTTTTTTGAACCTTCATTTTTATATTTTTATTCTACCCAACTTTTATAATATTTTCCATCGTCAATTCCCATCGCTTCCTTTGTAACCATCAATGGTCGAAAAGTATCTACCATTACAGCTAATTCTTTTGTGGATGTATGTCCTATACTGCGCTCCATCGCTCCAGGCGCTGGTCCGTGCGTAATACCTTTTGGATGTAAAGTAATATATCCTTGTTTAATATTATTGCGACTCATAAAATCTCCATCCACATAATACAATACTTCGTCACTGTCTATATTGCTGTGATTGTATGGCGCAGGAATAGAAAGCGGATGATAATCGTACAAACGCGGACAAAATGAACACACCACAAAATGGCTGGACTCAAATGTTTGGTGAACAGGTGGCGGCTGATGCACGCGTCCAGTAATCGGCTCAAAATTATGAATGGAAAATCCGTAAGGGAAATTGTAACCGTCCCAACCCACTACATCAAAAGGATGTGTCGCATAAACTACTTCGTGCAACATTCCTTCTTTTTTTATTTTGATGATAAAATCACCTTTTTCATCGTGCGTTTCTAAATCTTGCGGAAGCTTTAAATCACGCTCGCAATAAGGTGAATGCTCCAATAATTGTCCGAAAGGATTGCGGTAACGATTCGGCGTATAAATCGGAGAAAAACTTTCTACAAATAATAAGCGATTGTCCGTTGTGTCAAATTCGATTTGATAAATCATTCCACGCGGGATAATCAGGTAATCGCCGTATTCAAAAGGAATTGTTCCCAGAAAAGTTTTTAATTTTCCTGTTCCTTTGTGAATAAAAAGGAGTTCGTCCGCATCCGCATTTTTGTAAAAATAATTTTTCATGCTCTGCTTTGGCGCAGCCAGTCCGAAATTTATGTCACTGTTCAACAATAAAATTTTTCGGCTGTCTAAAAAATCATC
>JBDTAC010000084.1 GCA_039924845.1 Bacteroidia bacterium | reverse complement strand
GTCTAATTCTTCCGCACTTGCTTTACGAACGTCTAATACTTCGCCAACAAAATGCAAATCTTGTCCAGCGAGCGGATGATTAAAATCCATACGCACATGTTGTTCTGTAACCTCTTCCACCATTCCTTCCATTCGATGACCTTGGTTATCCAGCATTGGAAGCAAGCTTCCTACTTTTACCATTTCGGTATCCAAACTTCCATCTTCAGCTTTAAATGCTTCGATCGGAACGTTTACAACGTTTTCAGACGAATGTAAGCCGTAACCATTTTTTGCTTCGATGTGAAAATCGAAGGTATCGCCTATCTTTTTCCCTTTTAAATTTTTCTCAAAATCTTCGAGCAACATACCTCCGCCAAACAAAAACACAAAAGGGTTCGCTTTCTCTGTTTTCTCCACCAACTCTTCGCTTCCGCCTTTTATTTTTGCTGTTAAATGGTAATCTACCGACACCACTGTTTCTTTTTCAATCGTCATTTTATCTGTTTTTTTGATTTATCCCACAAAGGTAAATTTTATTTTTAGTGTTGAAAAAATAATTTCTCAAAACACCCTTTCGCTTTATGCTGATAAACAAAAATGTTTTCTGTATTGATAAGCGCACAGAAATAATTCACAATCAGAAAACGATTAAAAACACGTGTTCAAAAAATAACAGCAATTAAATTTGCTTTCCTGAAAACAAGTTTTACATTTGCTTAATCCTAAAACAATCCGCCATGAAAATAATTACACAACACAACACAACACAACACAACACAACACAACACAACACAACACAACACAACACAACACAACACAACTAAGCAACCTGCAAAAATACTTTTAAAAATAACAGCCTTAGCGATGGTGTTATTGGTTTCACAAAAAGGCTTTTCGCAAACCGCTAACACCTTGGTTCCTTTGGGTAATATTGGTATCGGAACACTCAGCCCTCAAAATAAATTAGACGTTATCGGCTCCACGCACATGAATGGAACTGTTGCTATTGATAGCGCAACGGTAATGAAAGATTCTCTGCGTGTACAAGGAAAAGTAGTGCTGAAACAAAAATTAGTAGTAGAAGGAAAAGTAACGCTAAAAAAAGACGTTAACGTAAAACAAAATCTACAAGTAGATTCCAATCTTTCGGTAGCGGGCAATACATCTGTATTGGGAAATCTTATTTTAAAAAGCCCAAATCTCAATGGTTATTCCGGACTTTTATCCATCAGTGCAGGAGGTTCGGTAGGTCCGCCAATTTTTCCTGCTTGCGATGTAACCACTCCTTTTTGGATGAAAGTAGGAAACGGAGGTACAAATCCTGGTACTTCAACAAATTTAGGTACTGACTATTTGGGCACTTGCGATAATCAAGATTTAAGCATTCGTACCAACGCAATGGAGCGAATACGCATCAGTGCGGCAGGAAATGTGGGTGTTAACGGAACAGCTAATCCAAATGTGATGTTGAATGTGCTTTCCTTCGATAAGATTGGATTGTGTTCTTATACAAACAATACCAATCCTAATAATTTTAATATCAAAGCCATTGTAGATGGAGCAGGTGCTGATAATACAAAAGCCTTTGCCGTGCTTGACAACAATCAAAGCACTCCGCAAACATTTGTGGTTTATGGCAACGGACAAACAGTTATCGGAAATCAATTTCCTAAAACCAACCCTAACTTTACCACGTTTAAACTCTCGGTGGACGGAAGAATAATTGCGCAAGAAATAGTGGTTGAAAATACCGATTGGGCAGATTACGTTTTTAAACCCAATTACCCATTGATGCCGTTGAAACAAGTGGCAGATTACATTGGTTTAAACCAACATTTACCGGATGTGCCCACCGAAGCAGAAATAAAAAAAGACGGAAATAATTTGGGTGATACGCAAGTACTTTTACTCAAAAAAGTAGAGGAACTTACTTTGTATATGATACAACAAAATAAAAAAATAGATGATTTACAAAAACAAGTAGCTGAGTTGAAAAAATAGCGAAACATGAAAGGAACAGCAAAAAAAATTATTCTCTCCGGTATGTTTTTTCTATACATTATTGTGGGTTATTCTATGCCGATATCCAAAATCAAACAGGATAGTTCTTCTTGTAAAAAAATTGATTGGGGTTTCGCAATCCCATATTCAATAGTTTCAAATGCTAATTTTTACAGTGTTTCAAAACAATCTTCGGCAGGAGGCACTAAATTTTTTACAGGCATTTCTGTATTTGCAAAATACGATTATTCTAAAACAATTGCCTTACAATTTGGCACCTCCATTGAAGTAGGAGAATATACTAGATTTCTCCCTGATGATAATACGAAACAATATCCTTTTATTCATTTTTTTAGAGAAATTCAAATTCCTTCTTTCAGTGTTATATATCTCTTTAACAAACACAATAAGCCGAATAGTTTTTTCATGAGTGTTGGATATAGCCTAGATTTTATACTAAATCATTTTTGGAATCAAACAAAACAACAAGATGGGCAAAATTTTGTTTACGGGTCAAATGAAGTTTTACAACTCAGTAATAGCTATTTTAACTCCTCTGTTTTCACGCAGGTTGGAATTATCAATCATAAACAAAAAAAATATTATATCGCTATTAACGCATATTACAGTACTTATTGGAAAGATTATTACGGAATGACTATAGGAATTTATTTGTGATATTAAAACATGATAAATATGAGACACATAAAATATATTTGTATTGTTCTATTGCAATTTCAAACTGTTTTTGCACAGAATAACCTTATCCCTAACAACAGTTTTCAAGATGCTCAGCCCGGACGTGCACCAGCATGTAATCTTACAGGTGTTAGGACAACATGGGCTAACAATTTCGATGACGACATAGTTTCATGGAGTGTAGCGCGCAACAATGCTCCAACTAAAAGTAATACAGGTGTTCCTATTTGGATGGATTTGAACGATGGCCTCTTGGTGTCTACATATGTTCAAAGTATGTGCAGTTCTCTTTCCCACGGTTTGTTCACTAATACCTCTAGCCGGTTTATTGTCTTGGATGCGTCTCAAAGTATTCAAAAAATTTGTAAAAATGCTATTTATATAGAAGGCGGAGGCAATGGCGTTACTAATTCTTTAAATTATGAAAGGAATTTATTGTATTCTAACTATTTTATTACCAATTTGAGATTAGGATTAGGAATGGACTTTTTTACGGTTAAGAACTTAATTGTCCCATTATTACCCATTGAAATAAATTCATTTTCTAATATGAATTATAATCATCATTTGGAGTGTGGTATAGGTGTTACACCTTATTACTCGCCTATTGAAGAATCTCCAGCTTTTCCGATTAATGAAAATTTGAACGTAAGTAACTTAAAAAGTAAGATTAATGCACTTTTAGTAGTAAGAATAGGATATCGTTATCAAAAGAAAACACGCGGTTGGATTATTAGAGTTGCCTATACTCCTATTGTTTATGATACTTCATTCAATGGTAATTCATTTTGTAATCACTTAGGCTTTAGTATTGGCAGAAATTTTTAAATAGTTAGACATATAAAATATAAACATGAAAAAAAGTGCTGTAAAAATAATTAATCTCGTATTATTTTACTTGTTGACTTCTACATTTTTAGCAAATGCCCATTGTGGTTGCGATCAAATTTGTGGAAAATCTTCAGTTTGTCAGGGAGAAACAACTTCTTACTCTTTTCCATCATGTGGTTGGTATAGTTCATATCTTACAAATACAATATATTCGATTTCCGGAGGGACTGGTACGGCATCAACGGATGGTTCAATATCGATTACTTGGGGTTCTACCGGATCAGGAAGTGTAGATACATGGGCAAAAGGATATATTTTTGGCTTTACATATGCCCATACGCATTTAGATGTTACAATTGGAACTTGTGTTGGTGATGGATGTACTGCATCACCAATTACTCTAAGTAACCCTCTATCCTCTATCTTATAATACAGCATTATTTGAAACGCAAACAAAAATAATTGCAAATGATGCTTTTAAAGTATCTAATGGCAGTACAGTTATTTTACAAGCTGGGGAGGAAATTGAATTAGAGCCTAATTTTGAAGCTCTTGAAGGCTCAACTTTTGATGCTAAAATTGCTTCATGTACTATAAATCATACGGCCACCAATTCTTCTTTTATGCCCGACCCTTCAGACACAATAGTTCGCATTTGTGAAAATAAAAAGATTACAATTTATGGTGATTCTATTGATAGTGATGCAATAAGTTTTCATTGGGACTTTGGCAACAATCAATTCTCGAATTTACGTAATCCAACAATTTCTTATTCTACCAATGGTGTTTTCAATGTTAAAGTAATTATAAATAGACTTTCTGGTACTATAGATACGCTAACGCAGCCTATACTAATTTCTTCTTTACAAGAAGAAATTAGTATAGGTGGGAATTCACAAAGTGGCAATTACCAAACTATACAAACTTCCTTAATCAAAATCACTCCAAACCCCAATTCCGGATACTTTAAATTAGAGGTAAATTTTAAATCTCCTTTTGTGTTAGAAATTTATGATGTACTTGGTAGAAAAATATGGAACTCTCAAAATAATTTAACATCGGGAAGTTTTGACATTAATATTTCATCACAAATTAATGGAATTTATTATTTGAAAGCCATAAGCAACGATGGAATTGTTACAATCAAAAAAATAATAAAAATATAAATTCAGCAACTAAGTAGCAATAAATGTAGAAACGTCTGGTAGTTTTTTTCCAATTTTAGCAGTTTTGTCTTTTATTTTAATGATTATTTTTGGTTTAAAGGCTTTAAACAAAGCAGATCAAATCAATCGAAATTCTAAAAGTAAATATAAAAGCGAGGCTACTTCAGGTAGAAATCTGGCAATGGCAAGTATTTGAGTTTTAATGAAAGGATGTTTATGCAAGCAAGTCCTGAATTTACACAATTACTCGGGTACGAAAAAATGGTCAAATTAAATTATAAAATATCAAACGAAGGCATCGCCAAATAGCAGGCGATGCCTTTTTTTTAGCAAAAAGAAACCACACCTTTAAAGGATGTGGTTTCCGGATACACAAAGCGGATAGATCAAGTAATAGACTTTTTCCCTTTGCTTTTCGGAACGTACGAGCCGGTTACTACACTAAAACCGTACTCGCTCAATTCCTCCTCTCGCCCGCGATAGGTTGCCATTAACACATCGCGCATTTTTGCGATGAGGTAATTAAGGGTGTTGGGCGTACTGTTTGTTTGCCCCTTCTCGATGCCCATGGCTACACGAGCGGCTTGCATTTCGTTCTCACTTTCTTCGCGTAGCTCGATGCTGTGGGTTCGAGACAATAACGCGGAATCGGTAAGCGATTGCATACTTGCCAAATCGGTTGTGGCAATCGGACATTTCAGTCCGTCAATTGTGCTCTTTTCTAAAATGCGTTGAGCGAGACGCAATAAATCTCCCGGCTTGTTGCTCGGTACCTTTACTCTTACTGTTCTTTTTCCCATTGTTATTTTAGTTTAAATTGTTAATATGTCCAAAAACGCAAACAGGGATTTGATTATTGTATCTGATGTGGATTTGATTATTGTATCTGATGTGTTAAAATTTCCTAAAAAGCAGGTAATCCCTTTCATGATGCAGGTTTAAGGGCTTTTCGTTCAGGTAAACGTGTCATACGTTCATGTAAACGTACCTTACGATGAGCTAAACGTGCCTTGCGTTCATGTAAACGTGCCTTGCGATGAGCTAAACGTGCCTTGCGATGAGCTAAACGTGCCTTACGATGAGCTAAACGTGTCATGCGTTTAGGTAAACGTGCCTTGCGTTTAGGTAAACGTGTCATGCGTTCATGTAAACGCTGCTATGGTTTAGATAAACATCCCTTGCGGTAAATTGGAAGTTTTAGAAGCAATACAAAGCATAATTATTAGGAGAGTTGTTGAATCGTCCGTGCTGGCGAGGGCTGAAATAATGAGAT
>JBDTAC010000083.1 GCA_039924845.1 Bacteroidia bacterium | reverse complement strand
TTTTATTCGGGCGAATTAGTGTGGAAAGAGCGCGAATTAAAAATTAGTCAAATTTACGATGCGCTTCCTATCAATGATCGTTCGCCATTTATCTCCAAACTTTTCGCATTAATTTTAGTGCAAGTAGATTTACTTTTTGTAGTGATGTTTTGCGGCATTATTATTCAATGTTGTTATGGTTATTTTCATTTCGAAATTGGTTTATATCTCCGAGGATTATTTGGCATTCGATTAATTGATTACGCGCTGATTTGCGTGCTGTCTATGTTTATCCAAGTATTGGTAAACAATAAATACGTGGGCTATTTTGTGATGGTAGTATATTATTTATTTTCCATTTTTATGGGAAGTATGGGCTTGGAACATCACTTGTATCAATATGCTTCTGATCCTGGAATGACGTATTCTGCGCTAAACGGTTACGGAAGTTATGTCGCACCTTTTGTTTGGTTTAAATTATATTGGGCTTTATTTGCAACGCTTTTAGCGATAATCGCGAAATTATTTTGGATTCGCGGAAACGAAACTTCTTTTTCGCAACGCGTAAAAATCGCGAAAGCGCGCTTTACTTTTTCAACAAAAATAGTTAGCGCATTTGTATTAATTGCCTTTATCGGAGTAGGCGGATTTATTTTTTACAACACCAATATCCTGAATAAATACGTAACCAGTTACGAGCAAGAAAAAGCGCAAGTTGCGTATGAAAAAACGTATAAAAAATACGAACATATTCCGCAACCTCGCATTGTTGCTGTTAAATTGAACGTCGATATTTATCCTGCCAAAAAAAATATTTTTTTCAAAGGCACTTACACGCTTAAAAACAATTCGAAATTTCCGATTGATTCTATTCATGTTATAGAAAATAACGAAGCTAAAATTAACGAAATGAGCTTTAACGTTCCGAGCCAGAAAGTGCTGAACGATACTAAAACCGGCTATTACATCTATAAATTAAATTCGCCTTTGCAACCGAATGATTCCATTGTGTTGAATATGGACATTGATTTTGTTACAAAAGGTTTTGGAAACAGTTCTTCGGATTTGCGCGTTTATCACAACGGAACTTTTATTGACAATAGTTCTTTGCCTTTGATAGGTTACGATCCGAATGGAGAACTTAGCGATAATGAAGAACGAAAAAAATTCGGTTTGCCTTTTAAAGAACCGATGGCTCGCGTAAATGACAGCGTTGCGCACATGAATACTTATATTTCTGATGATGCCGATTGGATAAATTACGAAGCAACGGTGAGTACCAGCAATGATCAAACTGCCTTTACTTCGGGCGATTTAATAAATACTTGGACGGCAAATAATCGTAATTATTTCCATTATATAAACCGTCAAAAAATGGAAAATTTTTACGCATTTTTTTCTGGTAGATATGAAATAAAAAAAGAATTTTGGAACAACATTCCACTCTCTATTTATTATCACAAAGGGCATGAATACAATGTGGATAGGATGTTCCGAGCATTAAAAGATGGACTCACTTATTACTCCAAAAATTTTAGTCCGTACCAATTTGATCAAATGCGCATTGTTGAAACTCCTGATTATTTTCCTTTCGCGCAATCGTTTCCAAACACCATCGCTTTCTCTGAAGGTATTGGATTTATTGCCGATGTGGACGACAGTAATCCGGAGGATATAGATTATCCGTATTTCGTAACAGCACACGAATTAGCGCATCAATGGTGGGCGCATCAAGTTATTGGCGGAAATGTGCAAGGTTCCACACTTTTATCTGAAACAATGGCGCAATATTCTTCTATGATGATAATGAAACAACGTTTCGGTGCAGACAAAATGAAAAAATATTTGAAGTACGAAATGAATAGTTATCTCATCGGTCGTTCCACAGAAAGAGAAAAAGAATTGCCGCTTTATTTGGTCGAAAATCAAGGATACATTCATTATCGCAAAGGTAGTGTTGTGATGTACGCTTTGCAGGATTACATCGGAGAAGATACATTGAATAGTGCGTTGAGAAAATACATTCATAAAGTAGCATTTCAATATCCGCCTTATACTAATTCATTGCAATTTTTAACGTTTTTAAACAAAGCGGTACCGGATTCTTTGAAATATATTGTGAACGATATGTTCATGAAAATTACGTTGTATGAAAACAAAACCGTCTCGGCAACTTACACCAAAACTACCGACAAAAAATACTTGGTTCACATCGAAACAAACAGCGAAAAATTTACCGCCGATAGTTTAGGAAATGAAACTGCTGAGCCTTTGCACGATTGGATAGATATTGGAATTTTTACGCAGAAAAAAATTAATGGAACGTGGACAGATGTTCCGATTTATTTGAAGAAACATAAAATTACTGCTGCTAACGAAAGCTTTGACATTTCGGTGGATGAACTTCCTGTAAAAGCTGGAATAGATCCTTACAATAAATTAATTGATCGTCATCCGGATGATAATGAAATGGATGTATCGGAGAAGGTTTCGAGAAAATAATTTTTGCTTTTTGAGGCGTTCAAAAAAATAATTTTTCTAACGCTTTTTTCAGTCCTAAAAAGGTGCGTAAGTTTATGTGTAATAGGCAATTGAAAAGGAATATTGAAAAGACTATTAATATTATTTGGATTGCTCGACATTATCACCTTAATCAGGAGTTATAAATTTTTTATCCCTCAGGTATTAAACTGGACAGCTTTTTCTTTAATTTCCGTTTGTTATATTTTGATTTATGTATCACTTGTTTTTTCAGCATTTTTTTTATTGAAGCAAAATAAATTAGGACTTTTAATAACCTATGGACAATTTCCTCTTCGTATAGCTTTTGTGATTCTTTCATTTGGATTTTTATTTGAACTAAGTCGATTATTTGAAAAACAAAATCAGGCTTACATAACTATATTTTGGATATTGATTGGGTTGGAGGTATTAAGATTAGTTTTTACAATACTTATTCATCGCAAATATTTTTCGAAACACAAAAATTAAATAATCCAATATTAAATTTACTTTAAAAATGGGTTCAAAAAAATATTTTTTCAAATGCAAAAATTAATATTTCAATTCTCCGCCTAAATTATTCATTTGCGCTAAAATCCATTGTTGGCGGTCAATTATAAAAGCATCAGGATGAGCAGGATTCCATTTTCTGGGATTGGGCAAAACGGCAGCAATTAAAGCAGCTTCGCTTTTGGTGAGGTATTTGGCGTGTTTGTGAAAATATTTTTCCGAAGCGGCTTCGGCTCCGTAAATGCCATCGCCCATTTCAATCACATTCAAATAGGTTTGCATAATGCGTTTCTTGCCCCAAATAAATTCTATTAAAACAGTAAAATACGCTTCCACTCCTTTGCGAAAATAATTTCTACCTGTCCACAAAAAAACATTTTTTGCCGTTTCCTGACTAATCGTACTTCCGCCACGGATGTGCCGATTTTTCTCGTTGTGATCATACGCATTTTCCATTGCCTGAAAATCGAATCCGTGATTTGTCAAAAAAGTTTGATCTTCGGAACACACCACAGCCAACTGCAAATTCGGAGAAATCGCATCTAAAGATTCCCAGGATTTATCTAATTTTAATTCCTTTCCAGATATTTTTTGTTGCACACATCTGATTAGCATCAAAGGCGTAAAAGGCACAGGAACAAAGCGAAATACAAGAACAGAAAAAATACTCAACACAAAAAAAGCGAGTAGTATTTTCCAACAAATACGAATTATTTTTCTGAAAAAATTTTTCATGAAGGGTAAAAATCAACGTTCAAAAAAATAATTTTCTAACGCTCTCTTTTGATAGGATTAATTTTCAAAGGGTTCGCACTTATTTCTGCATATTGATTGCGCGTTCTGAAAATATCACACGCCAAATAAATTGCTTTGCGAAATGAACTCTCGTCTGCTTTATTTTTTCCGGCAATATCATACGCCGTTCCGTGATCGGGAGAAGTCCGAATAACGGGCAATCCAGCAGTAAAATTTACGCCATCGTTAAAAGAAATTGTTTTAAACGGAATCAATCCTTGATCGTGATACATTACCAAAACGCCATCAAATCCGGTGTACGCGCCAGAGCCAAAAAATCCATCTGCGGCATACGGACCAAAAGCAAAAACATCTTTTTCTCTTAATTTCTGAATAGCAGGTTTGATAATCGTTTCCTCTGCATTGCCTATCGTTCCATTATCTCCAGCGTGCGGATTTAATCCAAGAACTGCAATTTTTGGTTTTCTGATTCCAAAATCTTCCAATAAAGAACGATGTAATAAAGTAGCTTTTTGAATAATTTTTTCGGTAGTAATGGCTGCTGCTACTTTTTCAATTGGAAGGTGTCCTGTTACCAACGCTACTTTCAATGTGTCGGCAACCATCAACATCAAACTTCCATTTTTTCCAAATTTTTGTTCGAGGTATTCGGTGTGTCCTACAAATTTAAAATTATCGGATTGAATAGTATGTTTATTAATTGGTGCCGTTACCAGCACGTCAATTTTCTTTTTTTCCAAGGCATCGCAAGCAGCTTCCAATGATTTAAGCGCGTATCTTCCGGCAACTTCCGTTGCTTTTCCAAGCTCGATGGAAACTTCCTCTTCGTAACAATTAAAAATATTAGCACGTTTGTGATTGATGGCTTCTAAATCTCTAACGGGATTAAAGCTGAAATCTTCAATTCCCAAAGCTTTGCGATGGTACGAAACCGTTTTTTGCGAACCGAATAAAATGGGAGTACACAATTCCAACAAGGTTGGATTCATCACTGTTTTTAAAATTACTTCCAAGCCGATTCCGTTGATATCGCCTTGTGAAATGCCTACTCGTATTTTATTTTCTGACATAGTTTTCTCTTTGAAAAAATAATTTTTCGAAACGTAATTTTACAAATTCTTGAAAAAATCGAATAATAAACGAACGCCTACACCTGTTCCGCCTTGTGGTTTGTAGCTATCATCTGCTGTTAAAAACGCTGGTCCGGCAATGTCCAAATGTATCCAAGGATAATCAATAAAACGTGCTAAAAATTTTCCGGCAGTAATAGCACCTGCGTGCGGTCCACCAATGTTTTTTATTTCAGCAATACTTGATTTTATCAATTCATCGTACTCTTCCCAAAACGGAAATTCAACCAAACGTTCGTGTACTTTGTTTCCACTTTTCTTCAACGCGGAAAACTTTTTTTCGTCTGCTGTTCCCATTGCAACCATTCCGTATTTGCCGATGGCTGCTGCTGCTGCGCCAGTTAAGGTGGCTAAGTCAATCACTAATTCGGGTTTGTATTTTTGTGCGTAACTCAAAGCATCCGCTAAAATCATTCTACCTTCCGCATCTGTATTTAAAACTTCAACGGTTAAGCCGCTGTGCATTGTAATTACATCTCCAGGCGTGTAAGCATTCACACCTGGGCGATTATCTGTTGAAGGAACCAAACCGATTATATGCACTGGAAGTTTTGCTTTTGCTGCTGCATAAATAGTTCCCGCAACGGCTGCTGCGCCCGACATATCACATTTCATCATGTCCATAGAATTGGCGGTAGGTTTTAAACTCAAACCTCCAGTATCGTAAACAACACCTTTTCCAACCAACACATACGGCTTTTTATTTTTCGCATTTTTCGGTTTCCATTCCATTATCGAAAAAGTTGGCGGATCAACACTTCCGTAATTAACGGCAAGCAAACCGCCCATTTTCAAGGCTTCTATTTTTGCTTTGTTAAAAACCTCTACTTTAAAACCAGCTTCTTTGCCCATTTTTTCAAACTCTTTCGCCATTTGAACGGCTGTTAAATAAATAACAGGTTCGTTAATCAGCGTACGCGCTTTACAAGTGGCATCAATTATAATTTGTAATTCTTCAATATCTTTTGCAGAAATTTTTTCGCCTTTCAGAAAAACATTTTTCAAAGCGTTTGTTTCTTTTTTTACATCTTTTTTATACTTCAAAAACTGATAATTCGCAAGTACAAGTCCTTCCGCGAAAGCGAGCATTTCCGAAAATTTATTTTCGGTATCCAGCAAACAAATATCTGAAATTTTAAATTTATTCAGTATTTTAGTTAAGTTGCTTCCCGCTCTGCGTTGTGCTTCTAACGTTAAATAGGCATCTTTTTTTTCGTCAATCAACTGAATAAAAACATAACGTTTTAATTGGTTGATGGTAAGAAATTTTTTTTCGTTTTTACTGATTTCATTTTTTACAAAATCAGCTTCAGCTTTTGTTAAACCGAAATTTACCAAATTTGTTTTCGCGCTGCAAAGCAATAAAATGTTATCGTTGCCCGAAATACTTGTTTTTTTTGTGATGTTCGTCATGGGATTATTTGTAATTTTGAAGCGTAAAAGTACGATTAATTTGTTTGATATAATTCCAATTTCTATTCCCTGTATTGATGAATTTCCAAAAAGATAATTTGAAAATAAATGAATTGTTGGAACGTGCTTCGCGTTTCGATTTTCTTTCTATTTCGGAAGGAATGTATTTGTTTGAAAATGCGCCAACGCCCGATTTAATGTTTGTAGCAGACGAGTTGCGCAAAAAACAAAAGCCGGACGGAAAAGTAACTTGGCAAATAGATCGCAATGTAAACACGACAAATGTCTGTATTGCAAATTGTAAATTTTGTAATTTTTATCGCATTCCCGGACACAAAGAAGCGTACATCACCGATATTGAAACTTACAAAAAAAAGATTGAAGAAACCTTTCGTTATGGCGGAGATCAACTGCTTCTACAAGGCGGACATCATCCTGAATTGGGTTTGCAATTTTATGTAAATACTTTTCAAGAAATCAAAAAACTTTATCCAAAATTAAAATTACACGCACTCGGTCCGCCCGAAATTGCGCACATTACGAAACTCGAAAAATCAACGCACACTGCCGTTTTAAAAGCATTAAAAGAAGCGGGATTAGATAGTTTGCCAGGAGCAGGAGCCGAAATTTTAAACGACCGCGTTCGCAGATTAATTTCAAAAGGAAAATGTACTGGAAAAGAATGGTTGGATGTCATGCGCGCTGCACATCAATTGCACATTACTACTTCCGCCACAATGATGTTCGGACACATCGAAACATTAGAAGAGCGCTTTGAACACTTGGTTTTAATTCGCGAAGTACAAGCAGAAAAACCGAAAGACGCGAAAGGATTTTTAGCCTTTATTCCTTGGCCCTTTCAGGATGACGGCACATTGTTGAAACGCCACAAAGGCATCACGAATAATGTATCGTCCGAAATGTATATTCGTACCATTGCGATGAGCCGAATTATGTTGCCGAATATTAAAAATATACAAGCTTCGTGGTTAACGGTTGGTAAACAAACGGCACAACTTTGTTTGCATGCAGGCGCCAACGATTTTGGTTCTATCATGATTGAAGAAAACGTAGTTTCCGCAGCCGGAGCTCCGCATCGCTTTACTGCTAAAGGCATTCAGGAAGCTATTCGTGAAGCTGGTTTCGAACCGCAATTACGAAATCAACAATATGAATTTCGTGAACTGCCCGCGGATATGGAAGAACAAGAGATTAATTATTAATTTTAAGTTAGAAGGTTTAAAGGTTGGGAAGTTGAAAGGTTGAAAAATTAAATTTTAAAACTCATTATTTTTATGAAAAAATCGCTTGCACTTATAGCTCTATTAGCGCTTTGTATGGCTTTTAAGCCAAACTCAAAAAACGATGAGATAATTTGGTCTCCCGACAGAAAACTGACTTGGAAAGATTTTGAAAAACCGCTTTCTAAATATGCGCCTGAGGCAGCTGGAACAAATTCAGGAATTGATTATAGTCTAAAACCTATTGATAATCTATCTATAAAAGTAGGTATTTACGATATTTTCTTTAAATCATTATCTAGCAAGTCCTTGGATAAAAGCCATTTAATTAACGAAATATTGGAGCATGAACAAGGGCATTTTGATATAAATGAACTTTATGCAAGAATGTTAAGAAAGCAATTGCAGGATAGTTCCTATATTAATTATAATCAGTTTAAAATAGAATTTTATAAAATGTATCGGAGTGTAGATGGAGCTGCAAATTCGGAAGAAGATAAATATGATAAAGAAACAAATCATTCTATAGATACTACTATGCAAAACAAATGGAGTAAATACATTGCAGAACAGCTAAATGCTTATGCTGCGTATTCACAAACAGAGTTTGTAATAACGTACGGTAAAAAATAAATTTTTCAAACATATTTTTTGAAACAAAAAAGCGTTTTCAAAAAAATAATTTTTCAAACCCATTTCAAATCCGTAGGAGTAAAATATTTTTTCCGAATCAATAATCTTTCACTAAAATGTCTGTCGAGATGTTGAGTGTTTCGCTTAATTTGCGAATCATTTCAAGAGTTAATTTTCGTTTTTTATTTAAGATTTCGCTGGCGCGACTTTTTAGTCCAATAGCTATTGCAAGATCTTTTTGTTTGTAGCCTAATTGTTCCATTCTGAATTTAATCGCTTCAATTGGATCGGGCAATTCGATAGGATATTTTTCTTGTTCATATTTATCAATAAGCAAAGCAAGCAACTCTAATTCATCGCCTTGTTTTGTACCTTTTTTTGCATCAAAAATTTTATCAAGTCTGCTTAACGCATTTTGATATTCTTTTTCGTTTTTAATTACTTTGTGTTCCATTTTAAATTGTATTTGCGTTTATTTTGTCATATTCTTTATGTGTTCCAATAAAGCGAACCCAAATTATTCCGTAATCATAATTTAACCGAACAATTAAGCGATAATTGTTTCCTTTTATATTAAACACAACTCGGTTATCTTTAAGAAAACTTGCTGTTGGAAACTCTCGTTTTATTTGAGTTGGATTTTTCCATTTTGCTTTATTAGCCTCATGATACCAAGCCATTAATTGTGATTCACAGTCGTTGTGCTTAGTCCAAAAATTACGAAGGTTTTTTTTAGCAATTACTCTCAAGCTAAACGATTTGTACAAAAATACAAAAAGTTCCCGTATTGGGAAAATTTATTTTTGCTTGTTTGTTAAAAATTAATTTCACGTCCGATAATATCAAATGCTTTCAGATTCGTTTTCCGTATCGAACTATTTTCATAGTCGGATTTAAATAGTGTCCAAATCATTGTATCTCTTGGATTTCCTTGATTATCGGTTTTTCTGTTTTTCAATATATCTTCTAATTGAAAACCTAATGGTAACGAGATTTCCAAACATTATATTGCAAGGTAAAAGTCCGTTCAAAAAAATAATTTTTCGAAGCACCAATTTTGCTCCTCAAAAAATAATTAAATTGCGCTTCTAATGAACAGCGGCAATCCGACAGAAAAACAAAAACGCGTAATCGGTCGCACGGAAAAAATTGATTTTCCGATGCTGGGCTTGTTTGATATTATCGCGAAAATAGATACTGGCGCGTATACCACGGCTTTGCATTGCCACGATATTTATTTGAAAAACGAAAACGGGAACGATATTTTGTATTTCAAATTGTTGGATCCTTCGCATCCTGAATCGAATAAGCAGGAGCTTCGTTTCACGGAATTCAGCGAAAAGAAAATTAAAAATTCGTTTGGCGATTTTGAAAAACGATTTGTCGTGAAAACAGTTATTAAAATAGCGGGTAAAAAAATAAATTCCATCATTTCGCTGAGCGATAGAGGCAATATGCGTTATCCAGTTTTAATCGGGCGGAAATTAATTCGCAATAAATTTATCGTGGATGTTGCCTTAGAAAATACGTGGTCGTCCCAAAAATCAATTCACAAAATACCTGAAAAATAAAATTTTAAGCTATGAAAATTGCTATTCTATCAAGGAATCCAAATTTGTATTCCACCAAAAGAATTATTGAAGCTGGGGAAAAGCGCGGACACGAGATTGCGGTGCTCGATCATTTAAAATGTGTGTTGGTGATTGAAAAAAGTCGCCCGCATATTTTTTACAAAGGGGAAGAAGTGCGAGGCGTGGATGCTGTTATTCCGCGTATTGGTGCGTCGGTTACGTTTTACGGAGCAGCCGTAGTAAGGCAATTCGAAATGATGAAAATATTTTCCGTTGTGGAATCGCAAGCTTTGGTTCGCGCGCGCGATAAGCTGCGTTCCTTGCAATTGTTGGCGCGTGCAGGTGTTGGTATGCCAAAATCTGCTTTTGCATCTACCCCAAAAAACATTGATAGCTTGATTGAACAAGTAGGCGGAGCGCCCGTTGTGATTAAATTGTTGGAAGGAACGCAAGGCATCGGCGTTATTTTGGCAGAAACGCATAACTCTGCAAAATCAGTGATAGAAGCCTTTTTAGATGTAAAAGTAAATATTTTGGTGCAAGAGTTTATCAAAGAAGCGAAAGGTGCGGATGTTCGCGCATTTGTGGTGGATGGACAAATTGTGGGAGCAATGAAAAGACAAGGTGTGGCGGGCGATTTTCGTTCCAACTTGCACCGCGGCGGTACAGCCCAATTAATTGATTTGACCGCGGAAGAAAAAGCAACGGCGATTAAATCCGTTAAAAAATTAGGTCTTGCCATTGCGGGCGTGGATATGTTGCAATCGGCACGCGGACCTTTGGTGATGGAAGTAAATTCTTCGCCTGGCTTGGAAGGTATTGAAGGTGCTACGGGTGTGGACATTGCTGGAAAAATAATTGAATACATTGAGCGAAATGAATTTCACAGCGAAAGCTAATTTCGAAGGTTGAAAAAGATGCAAAAAAATATTATTATAAATGGCACCAGCGTTCTCCCCGGAAATTCTGCGCAAGTCAATTTAAATGTATACCGCCTCCCAACCCGTACTATTATTGATATTCCGGTGTATGTGTTTCGTTCCTTGAAACCTGGTCCTGTGATTTTATTTTTAGCCGGAATGCACGGAGACGAAATTAATGGCATCGAAATTATTCGCAGATTGTTGGGCAGAGAAGATATTCAAAATCCGCTGTGTGGCTCTGTGATTGTGATTCCGGTGATTAACATTGTTTCGTTTATCAACGGAAAAAGAGATTTACCCGATGGCCGCGATTTGAATCGTTGTTTCCCCGGAACTAAAAACGGCTCGCTTGGAAGTCGGATTGCCTATGATTTAATGAATGAGATTATTCCGCAAATTGATTTCGGAATTGATTTCCATACGGGAGGTTTGAAGCTGAATAATCATCCGCAAATACGCTGTGTTCAAAGCAAAAAAGCGAACATGGACTTGGCGAAGATTTTTTCTCCGCCGCTTATAGTCAATTCAACATACCGCGATAATTCGCTTCGTAAAGAAGCATCGCGCAAGCGAAAAACAGTATTGGTTTTTGAAGGTGGCGAATCTTCGCGTTTCGATTATACCTCTATCAACGAAGGCTTGAATGGTTGTTTGCGCGTGTTGCGTCATTATAAAATGATTGCTTCTGGAGTGCCTCCAAATCCAGTTGTTGTTATCAGTAAATCCATTTGGGTGCGTGCCAAAATTTCTGGTTTGTTTCACACATCAAAAATAAACGGCGCGCATGTTCGTAAAGGTGAAACCATTGGTATGATTGGTGATCCTTACGGAGAAATTACTCAAAAAATGTTGGCTCCTGCCGATGGCTACATCGTTGGTATCAATAATATGCCAGTTATCAATCAAGGCGACGCGCTTATCCACATTGGGATAGAGTAATTTCATTTATCTCACAAGGAATACAAGAATCTCATTTCTCAAAAAGTACTTCTCCAATACGTTATTTTAAGTCAAACAAAATAAAAAGTAAGGAATCCTATGCCGTTTTATTATGTCTATTCTTTTATCACTTCAAAAAAATAATTTTTGAAGGACGTTAAACAGTTTCTTACCTTTACGCTTCCTTAGAAAATAAATTTATGGCAGCAACGGCAACAGAACAACTTACCAACATAGATACAGCAAAAAAACTCGGGCTTTTACCCGAAGAATTTGAAAAGATAAAATCCATACTCGGACGCACGCCAAACTTCACGGAGTTGAGTATTTTCTCGGTGATGTGGAGCGAACATTGTTCGTATAAAAATTCCATTACGTGGTTAAAAAAACTTCCGAAAGATGGTCCGCACATGTTGGCAAAAGCTGGTGAAGAAAACGCTGGTTTGGTAGATATTGGCGATGGTTTGGGTTGCGCTTTTAAAATAGAATCGCACAATCATCCTTCTGCATTGGAGCCTTATCAAGGTGCAGCAACGGGAGTTGGCGGAATTAATCGCGATATTTTTACGATGGGCGCGCGACCGATTGCGCAATTAAATTCTTTGCGTTTCGGTGATTTGAAATTAGAAAAAACAAAATGGTTGGTGAAGGGTGTGGTAAAGGGTATTGGCGATTATGGCAATGCTTTCGGGATACCAACTGTTGGCGGAGAAGTATTTTTTGACGAATGTTATAACACCAATCCGTTGGTAAACGCCATGAGCGCAGGAATTATCAAAGCTGGCGAAATGGTTTCGGCTACTTCATACGGAGCTGGAAATCCAGTTTACATTGTTGGTTCAGCCACCGGAAAAGACGGTATTCACGGAGCTACTTTTGCTTCCGCAGATATTACCGAAGATTCCGCAAAAGATTTACCTGCTGTTCAAGTAGGCGATCCTTTTCAAGAAAAATTATTGTTGGAAGCAAGTTTAGAAGTGATTAAAACAGGCGCTGTTATTGGCATGCAAGATATGGGCGCAGCAGGAATTACTTGTTCTACTTCTGAAATGAGCGCGAAAGGAAAACACGGAATGAACATTTGGTTAGACAAAGTTCCGACACGTCAAGCCAATATGCAAGCCTTTGAAATCCTGCTTTCCGAAAGTCAAGAGCGGATGTTGATCATCGTGAAAAAAGGAATGGAAAAAGAAGTAGAAGCTGTTTTCGAGAAATGGGATTTGAATTGCGCCATCATCGGCGAAGTAACGGACACACAGCGTTTGCATTATTTTATGGGCGATGAATTAGTGGCGGATGTTCCGGCAGATGATTTGGTGTTGGGCGGCGGAGCGCCCGTTTATGAGCGCGAATACAAAGAGCCTGCATCTTTTGCGGAGTCGAAAAAATTTAAAATGGATTCCGTTCAATTGCCAAGTGATTTAAAAAGTGTTGCGAAATTTTTGATGTCGCATCCAAATATTGCATCTAAAAAATGGGTTTATAATCAATATGATTCGATGGTGGGAACTGTGAATATGAGCACCAACAAACCTTCTGACGCTGCTATTGTAAACATCAAAGAAACTGAAAAAGCTATTGCATTAACGGTAGATTGCAACGCACGTTACGTAAATGCCGATCCGGAAACGGGCTGTGCCATTGCCGTTTCAGAAGCTGCACGAAATATAGTTTGTAGCGGAGGTGAACCTTCTGCTATTACCAATTGTTTGAATTTCGGAAACCCGTATAATCCCGAAGTATATTGGCAATTTGTAAGTGCCATCAAAGGAATGAGCACTGCTTGTTTGAAATTTCAAACGCCAGTAACTGGCGGAAATGTGAGTTTTTACAATCAGTCTTCGTTTGAAGGTCCAGTGTTTCCAACGCCTACAATTGGTATGTTGGGAATTCTGAAAAATAAATCTTCGCAAATGACACTTGATTTTAAAAACGAAGGCGATTTAATTTATTTAATTGGCGCATCACAAAACGATATTTCTTCTTCGGAATACCTTTATTCTTTTCATAAAATAAAAAATTCTCCCGCGCCTCATTTTAATTTGGACGAAGAATACAAAGTACAACAAGCTATCAAAGCAATGATAAATGCGGGTTTGATACAATCGGCACACGATGTTTCCGACGGGGGTTTGTTTATTACGTTGGCGGAATCAGCGATGCCACGTGGTTTAGGTTTTGATGTGAGCAGCGATAACGAATTTCGGAAAGATGCTTTTCTGTTTGGCGAAGCGCAAAGTCGTGTAGTCGTTTCCGTGAAAAAAGAAGACGAAGACAATTTCATTAATTTGTTGATGAACGAAGACGTGGAATTTAATTTTATTGGAGAAGTATATGATACCGAAATGCTGATTGATGACGAATCTTATGGCAACATTAAAGAAGCAAAAGACATGTACGACAACGCCCTCGGAAATTTGTTGAAGTAATTTTGATTTGAAAAATTATTTTTTTGAACGCCATAAAACGGTATCTGATTTCGAATAAAATTTTAGCAAAATGAAGACGTGATGAGTTCAGGAAGCTCCGAGCGAATGCGAGGAAATCACCCGACGAATAGGCTTCAGGAAGCGAAAATGAAATGAGAAATCACAGCCTTGAATTATTCTTTGTTTCTTTCATTTGTTTCAAGATAAAAGAAAGAAAAAATAGAAATGAAATTATTTTTTCAAGAAAAAAGAAACTAAGAAAAATAAGATTGAAAAAATAATTTTTCGAAGAGCAAAATAGTATTTATTTTTGTTTTGAAAAATAAATTTAGGAAATAGAGAAGCACCTTCTATATTTTATTTTCCTTTCAAAAAGCGATCTTCCGCTCGACTGTGATGCGAAAAAACATGAAATTTTTTAGCGAGAATCGCTTTCGTATTTTTGAATCTAATTGGCATTTTTTGATACCATCTGAAAATAAAAACCTCCATTTTTTGACGCAACATTGCAGTCCAAAAAAGAACGTTCAAAAAAATATTTTTTCGAATGTCCTCCGATTCATAGTTATATTTTTTTGCGAAAGTTCCAGCAATAAAATCAGCTATTAAAATTTCTTTTTCGCTCAGCTTTGATTTCCATTTATCCATGCTTTTTTTATTAATCGGCTGGCGCGTATTGTCGTGCGCTTTATTGTAAAAATAGTTTTCTGGGCGATTGTAAAAATCAAGTATTTTAGGAGAATACGACAGCATTAAAAAAGCGCAAACTTCTTTCAAGAAAAATTCGGGATCTGTAATTAAATCTTCGTACTTGAGCGTGTAAAAGGCAGAAGAATGTTTTGCTTTTTCTTTTTCAATACGTTCGTTTACATCTCTCCATTCGTACGCAAAATACGCGGCACTTCTATTGGTAAGTGCTTCACGACTCGATACAATGACATCACGATAATCACGAATCAAATGTATAAATTTCGCATCTGGAAAAACTTCCAAAATATCGGATATAAAAAAAGGGTACACCGGATTTTTATCTCCAATCAGTTGAATATTTTCTTTCGTAAAAACAGAAGAATAATTCAAATAAATATATTTACAAAGCAGCGCGAATGAAATTTTATTTTTGGGAATAGCTTGCAAATCGGCGCGTAGTTTTTCTCGATCCTCATTCCAGAAATATCGAAATTTTCGCTCCTTATATAAATCATTAATAAATTGATTTACTCGATTTTCGTTCCAGTTTTTAATTCGAAAATATTTTTTTTTCAGATATACTAAAAAAATAGATTCGACTGGAACCATGGCGTTCGGATGCGCGTCCAGTATCGTTTGTAGCAAAGTAGTTCCGGATCTCGATTTACCGAGGATAAAAAAAAAGGGAACTTGTTCTACTTTCTGAAAATCCATTTCCGAATGAAAAAATATTTTTTGGAAGCCCTTAAATTAGTGTATTTCAAGTTCGATTAATGCCTTCAAAAATTACTCACTTAGCTTCAACACCGCCATAAATGCGGATTGCGGAATTTCCACATTGCCTACTTGACGCATCCGTTTTTTTCCTTCTTTTTGTTTTTCGAGTAATTTACGTTTACGAGAAATATCGCCGCCGTAACATTTTGCAGTAACATCTTTACGAATGGCTTTCACCGTTTCGCGAGAAATAATTTTAGCACCAATAGCAGCTTGTATCGCAATTTCAAATTGTTGGCGCGGAATTAATTCTTTCAATTTTTCACAAATTTTCTTTCCGAAATTTTGCGCATTGTTGCGATGAATCAAAGCAGACAATGCATCTACTTGATCGCCGTTTAAAAGTAAATCTAACTTTACTAAATCCGAAGTTCGATATTCTATCGGATGATAATCAAACGATGCGTAGCCTTTTGAAACTGTTTTTAAGCGATCGTAAAAATCAAAAACAATTTCGCCCAAAGGCATTTCAAAAATAAGTTCAACACGATCCGTGGTTAAATAAACTTGGTTTTTTATGATACCTCGTTTTTCAATACACAGCGACATAATCGAACCGACATATTCGGATTTCGTAATAATATTTGCAATGATATAAGGCTCTTCCACGCGTTCCATTTTACTTGGATCGGGCAAATCAGAAGGATTGTTTACTACCATTTCGTCGCCATTTGTGGTGTACGCGATGTACGATACGTTGGGTACGGTGGTAATTACAGTCATGTCAAATTCGCGTTCCAAACGCTCTTGAACAATTTCCATGTGAAGCATTCCCAAAAATCCGCAACGAAAGCCGAAACCCAATGCAGCAGAGGATTCTGGAGCAAACGTCAATGACGCATCGTTCAATTGTAATTTTTCCATCGAGGCGCGCAACTCTTCAAATTGATCCGTATCCACGGGATAAATTCCAGCAAAAACCATCGGCTTCACTTCTTCAAATCCTTTGATAATTTCCGTACACGGATTATCCATTCGTGTAATGGTATCGCCCACTTTTACTTCGCGCGCTTCTTTAATTCCTGAAATAATATAGCCGACATTTCCGGCAGAAATTTCGTTTCTCGATTCTTGTTTTAATTTTAAAATTCCGATTTCTTCCGCAAAATATTCTTTTCCGGTAGCCACAAATTTTACGCGATCACCTTTTTTCAAAGTCCCATTCATCACACGAAAATAGGCGATAATACCACGAAAAGAATTAAACACCGAATCAAAAATAAGTGCTTGCAACGGTTTTTCAGGATCGCCTTTCGGAGCCGGAATACGATCAATAATAGCATCTAAAATTTCGAAAACGCCTACGCCTGTTTTTCCACTGGCAGAAAGAATTTCCTCGCGTTTACAGCCCAACAAATCCACAATTTGATCTTTCACCTCTTCTGGATTCGCGCTTGGCAAATCAATTTTATTGAGAATCGGAATAATTTCCAAATCGTGTTCCAACGCCAAATATAAATTCGAAATCGTTTGCGCTTGTATGCCTTGAGCGGCGTCCACAATCAGCAAAGCACCTTCGCAAGCGGCAATGGAACGTGAAACTTCGTACGAAAAATCAACGTGGCCGGGCGTATCAATTAAATTGAGAATGTATTTTTGTCCGTTGCGCTCAAAATTCATTTGTATGGCATGACTTTTAATCGTGATGCCACGTTCGCGTTCCAAATCCATATCGTCCAACACTTGCGCCTGAGAATCGCGTTTGGAAATAGTATTCGTGTATTCCAACAAACGATCGGCGAGCGTACTTTTCCCGTGATCAATGTGAGCAATGATGCAAAAATTACGAATGTTTTCCACTTTCAGGATTTTAAATTGGTCTGCAAAATTAAAATTTTATTGCCACGAAAAAATTAATTTTTCGAAGTGGATTTTCTCAGGTAAATTGAAGCTAAAAATACTGAAAGAACAAATTATTCATCCGCTCCCAAACCACTCAAAATAGTTTTGATTTTCTCTTTTTGGTTTTTTATTTCGGATAAATCACTTTGCGATTTTGTATCGGAAGGATTTGTTTTGAGTTGTTCAGTTGCTTTGTCTTCGCGGTCGCTGTACATATCCATCAAACTGTTCAAGCCTTTTTTTCCGTAATAACGAATCCATTTACTCATCGGATCTTTCGCAATTGTTTCCAATACAGGCAAGCCTTTGTCAATCGTTGTGTCGGAACAATTTTTCAGAAAATCCGTGTAGTTTATTGCTAAGCCGATGTTTGTGAAACCTGAACTGCGATTGGCAGCTTCCAAGAAAAAGGCGTTATCTGCCTCTGTTCCGTCAGTTCCATAAAGATGTTCGATGGCAGCATCCATGTCTCCGAAAGGATTATTTTCATATTTTTTTGCCAATGCAACAGCTTGTTTCGGATCCGTTTTAGCAATTGCTAACAGTGCTGTAGATTCTACCATATAAGAACTATCGTTTAATGCATTTTGGTACAAAGCCATTAAATCAGCACCTTTAAAATTAGCAGAAAGTGATTTCAAGGCATGACTTCTAACTGTGGATTCTGCATCATTTTTAGCCATTTCAATTAATTTTTGTTCGAAGGTAATGTCTGTATCGTTGTGTAATTTTTCGATGGCGAATACGCGTAATGAGAAATAAGGATCGTTTAAAGCACTCAGCATTGTAGATTTTGCGGTTGGATCCATATTTATGGATTCGCTTAATTTATCCAATGACTCGTAACGATCTAAATAAAGCGGTGCGTGTTTGTATTGAAACGCCCATTCATCCATAGATTTGTTTTCCGATTTGGTGCACAGCAACATTTTTTGTGCGTCCACATTTACTAAATCTGGTTTTACGGGTACATCAAAACTAAATGTTTGATCTACTTTGCTGATAGTAATTTTATGACGCTCTTTTTTCCCGTTGAAATAAATATCTACATCAATCGGCATCGTATAAAGCGGTGCATATTTAAAGTCTTGCGTTTGCGAAATACTCACCATTTCCTTTTTTGTAGTGTCATTGTAAGTGGATTGTATTTTCAATTCCATGTTTCCAGTTGCCAAAAACCATTCATTGAAAAACCAATTCATATCTGTTCCAGTTACTTTTTCGAAAGCTAAACGGAGGTTATGAATTTCGACAGATGAAAATTTATTTTTTTCGAGATACAAATGAAGTGCACTGAAAAAGGCATCGTCGCCCACCACATTGCGAAGCATGTGCAATACGCAACCGCCTTTTTGATACGAATTCAAATCAAACATATCTTCGCGACTGTTGTAATGAAAACGAATTAAATCTACGTGTTGATCGGCTGCGCCTGCTAAATAATTCCTCAAATTTTCTTGCATCAATTCATCCGCAGCATCTCTGCCAAAGCGATGTTCGCGCCACATGTATTCGCCATACGTAGCAAAAGATTCGTTAAGCGGAATATTCGACCACGATTCGCAGGTTACTAAATCGCCAAACCAATGGTGAAAAAGTTCGTGTGAAATAATGTCTTCGTTGCCCATTTTATTATCGAGCAATTCGCGTTTGGTGCGTTGTACAAAATCTCCGTGAAGCGTTGCTGTTACGTTTTCCATCGCTCCCGAAACATAATCGCGCACCACAATTTGATCGTATTTATTCCAGGCATACGGAAATTTTAAAGTATTTGAAAAGTAATCAATCATCGCTGGCGTATCTCCAAAAATATCGCGTGCATACGGCGCATATTTAGGTTCTAAATAATAATCCACTGGGCGATCTTTCCAATGATCTTTCGTAATCACAAAATCGCCCACAGCCATCATTGTTAAATAAGGCGCAAAAGGCAAATTCATTTCCCAATGATCGGTGCGTGTTCCGTCTCCGTTTTCTTTTTGAGAAACCATTGCTCCGTTTGAAAGTGTTACGTATTTTTTATCAACGGTCATGTAAATTTCGCAAGTTTGACGCTGATTTGGACGGTCGATTGTTGGAAACCAGCAGCAATTAGATTGTGTTTCACCTTGTGTCCAGATTTGTTGCGGTTTATTTTTTTCTTTTCCATCAGGATTGATAAAATAAAGTCCTTTGTCATCCGTAATAGCAGCGCTACCTCCCGCTTTTAACATGTTTGGTTTTGCGGTATAATCCACAAAAACGGTAAAAGAATCGTTGCGTGTATAGATTCTATCTAATTGAATAGATAAAGTAGTATCATCGTAAGTATAATTTAATTTCGATTTCGTATTTCCTTTTACCAAATCTACTTCGTGGATGTCAAAACCTTTAGCATCAAGGATAAACGTGCTGTCTGCATAAAAATAAGGTTGCGCGGTAATAGTTGCTTTTCCGTAAAGAAATGCTTTTGCATAATCAAATTTTACTTCGAGTTTGGTGTGCATTAACTTACTTGCCATTTTGGCAGAACCTCTATAAATAGGAGGATGTGGAGCATCAGCTACTTTATAAACAGTATCTAATTTTACGGTTGGCATCGTAGATGTAGTGGTGTGTTTGGAAGTTTTACAAGCAGCAAAAGCCAATGCAGCAAGGACAATAAAGGAGATTTTTTTCATGGAGATTTTTTATTTAAGGCGGCAAAGATTGTGAAAAATAGGTGAATTTCAAACAGGTGAGATTTTATATGTCGGATCATATTATCGAACCTTTCGTATTTTACAATAGGAGTGATTGCATAATACATTTTTTCGATAGCGCAGTATCTGCATCAATCTGAAACATTTTTTCATTCACGAGCGGATTGTCATATACTCTTTTGTATTTGCCTAAAGTTATTCCATTCCAAATTACAAAACTATTCATCAATTGGTAACAAGCAGCAGAGTCGTAATCTATGAAATAAACAAGCGTTTTTGGATACTTGGCAAAAAAACACGTTGGCAATATAACTGCCTTTTTTGAACCCCATTCCCAATTAACAATGCCACCAACATCGCTGTTATACAAATACGAATTAGGATATATTTTTTTTAAAAAAGTAAAATATTCGTTTTGCATACTGCCAGAATAAACAACTCCGAAATACAAAGCTGGTTCTATAAAACTTGAATAATAGGCATTATTAACGATTACCGGAATATTTTTTTTTGTTTTCATAAAACTCCGAATACTTTCCATTGCCTGTAAATTCGGGCGATTTAGATTGGTATTTTCTTTATACCATTTAATTTGGACGAAACACAAAATACCTAAAAAAGCGACAACAACTGTTTTCTTATGGATGAAAAAAATAGTTTTATCCGCAGAAAAAAATTGTTCATAGATAATAATAAGTGCCAATGGAAATACTAAAACGGATGGAATTAAATAGTAAAAATTATAGTGCTTTGCTACAAAAATGATTAATACTGTTACATAAATCCAAGCACCTTGTATAGCGCGAGTGTTTATTCGATTTATTTTCTTTTTGAAATTTTTTCCAAATAATATGGAAATAAATGCGACAGAGATAAAAATGAAAATACTTGTAAAAGCAAAATCGGTAGTGAATAGATGATACAGATTGGTACTAAATTTTGAAGCATTGGCAAAGCCTTCACTTCCTTGTCCGTATTTTCCTTCATGAGTCAATAAACTGGATAGCCAATGAAAAATATAATTTATTTTAGGAAGAGCTGGAATAATGAAAAATAGAAAAGCAACAAACACTGTTAGTGTAAAAAATATTTTTTGCTTTATTCCTTTTAGAACGAACAATGGCAATATTATTACGACAGCTGCTGTAAACTTACACGCTATCAGCAAGCCGATAAATACCCCACTGATAATTAATGGGTTATTGGATTTTTTTTCTGGGAGATTCTCTTGTATAAAATGAACATAGAAATAAGCCATAAAAAAAGTCCCAAAAATAATAAGGAAAGCTTCTGGAGCCAATTTTGTGGTTCGAACTAATACGCCTTGTAAAAGCAGCGGTGTGGCCTGAAAAAGTAGCGCCTTAAACCTTGATGATGTATGACGATAAACATAAATTCCGGTTAAATAATTAGTAACAATAAATAGCGCTAATACAGCAAAATTGCAGGCTAATAAATAACTTTCTGGATGCAATAACACATCCTGGTAAACAGGAATACCGCTTCCGGAAAATAAATGTTTGATGAAAATAACCAGTGCTGCAAAACATTGTACGGGAGTTCCGGGATGATCTAAATGTCCAATTTCCAAATGCCCGCCCGCCAAATTAGTCCCATTCATCAAGTAAGCATAGTATGGATCTATCATTGTGGTAAAATCCGGATAATATTGATAGACTTGCAAAAGGCTGTACAGGAAATAACACAGGGGCAATAACAACAGTAGAATATAAATTTTCGGTTTCGGACTTGTAAGCATGGTTGTTTTCAAATGTGTTTGCTGTTGCAGATACTTGGGCAAATATACAGTATCATTTTAGAATGGTGTTTTTACTCCTCAGCAGTCAATGTTGCAACGAATAAATGGTACAACAATATTCACTTAGATTTTACGATATTTGTACGCTTTTGAAAAAGTATCCCGAATGGAAGAGAAAAAAAATAAATTATTTTCTGTAAAGTGGCTGAAAGGCAAATACCGGCTTGTGGTTATGAACGACGCCACTTTTGAAGAAAAAGCTTCGTTGAAGTTATCTCCTTTATCGCTCTTTATTTTTATCGGATCCATCACCATTTTTTTGATTGTGGTTGTAACCAGTTTAATCGCGTTTACACCCTTGCGCGAGTATATTCCTGGATATACCGATTTAAACTTCCGCAGACAATTAATTGTTCTTACTGCAAAAGCCGATTCGCTGGAGCAAGTGCTTTCCGCGAAAAATATGTACATCCAAAATATCAATAATATTGTTTCTGGAAACCTCGAAGGGAAAGGCAACGAACAACGCCCAGATACTACAAATGTAGCTGCGAAAATAAATGTAAAGCCTTCTCCACAAGACTCCGCTTTGCGTGATTCTATTGAGACTCAAGATAAATATTCCTTGGTATTTAACAACAAAAGCAAAACGGGCGGCATTAGTAATTTTTTCTTCTTTACACCGGTAAAGGGAATGGTAACGAACGCTTTTAATATTTCGACTGGGCATTATGGAATTGATATTGTTGCGAATGAAAACGATGCCATTAAAGCAACACTTGATGGAACAGTTGTTTTTGCTGGCTGGACGTCTCAAACGGGCTATGTGATTGAATTGCAGCACAGCAATAATTTGATTTCTATTTACAAGCACAATTCCGTTTTGTTAAAAAAAATGGGAGATTATGTGAAAGCTGGAGAAGCCATTGCGATTATTGGAAATTCGGGTGAATTAACCACTGGCTCACATTTGCATTTTGAACTTTGGTACAACGGAACGCCTATAGATCCTCAACAATACATGCTTTTTTAATAAACAATAACGAATATCTTTCTTTGAAAAATTATTTTTCTGATGCTCCCAATGCAGTGCTATTATTGATTAATTTTAAACCGTAAATTCGTCCTCGAAAAAATATTTTTTTGAACACTGAAAAACAAATTCCGAAAAAAATTGCCATCCTTGGTTCTACTGGATCCATTGGTACGCAAGCATTAGAAGTGATTGCTGCACATCCCGAACATTTTTCGGTGGAAGTGTTAACAGCTGGAAATAATGCAGATTTACTCATTCAACAAGCACTTCGCTTTCATCCAAATGCAGTGGTAATTGCGGACAAATCAAAATACAAAATAGTTGCAGAAGCGTTACAATCAAAGGAAATAAAAGTTTTTGCTGGCGAAGATGCGATTGCCCAAATTGTGGAAATGGACAGCGTTGACATTGTTTTGACAGCCATTGTCGGCTTTGCAGGATTGCCTTCTACCATAAATGCCATCAAAGCCAAAAAGCCGATTGCCCTTGCCAACAAAGAAACTTTGGTAGTTGCCGGAGAATTAATTACTTCGCTGGCGCGAGAAAATGCAGTAAATATTTATCCCGTGGATTCGGAACATTCCGCTATTTTTCAATGCCTTGCTGGAGAATTTCACAATCCAATTGAAAAAATATTTTTGACCGCTTCTGGCGGACCGTTTCGTGGAAAAGATATTGCGTTTCTGGAAACAGTAAAAAAGGAAGCCGCGCTGAAACATCCCAATTGGGTGATGGGAGCAAAAGTTACGATTGATTCGGCAAGCCTTATGAACAAAGGCTTGGAAGTAATCGAAGCTAAATGGTTATTCCATTTAAAACCAGAACAGATAGAAGTGTTGGTGCATCCACAATCCATTATTCATTCCATGGTTCAGTTCACTGATGGTTCCATCAAAGCGCAAATGGGATTGCCGGACATGAAATTGCCGATTCAATATGCGTTGGCTTATCCACAACGAATTTCATCGAATTTTCCGAGATTAAATTTTATGGATTATCCTTCGCTCACGTTTGAAAAGCCGGATATAAAAACTTTTCGTAATCTTGCCCTCGCTTATTTTGCGATGGAAAAAGGCGGAAATATGCCTTGTATTTTAAATGCAGCAAACGAAATTGCAGTGGAATCCTTTTTACAAGATAAAATATCGTTCACGCAAATGTCCGTGTTGATTGAAAAGTGCCTCGAAAAAATATTTTTTTCAGCACAACCAAGCTACGCCGATTATCTGGAAACAGATAAAGAAACAAGAATAAAAGCAACAGAATTAATTCAGCAATTGAACAACGCACAAAGCGTAAAAATTTAAGAAATGGGAGCAGCAACACAAGCCGAACAATTAGTTTTAAGTTTATCCATACTTGTAATATTACACGAACTGGGGCATTTTATACCTGCCAAACTTTTTAAAACTCGCATCGAAAAATTTTATTTGTTTTTTGATCCTTGGTTTTCGCTTTTCAAATTTAAAAAAGGAGAAACGGAATATGGAATCGGTTGGCTGCCTTTAGGCGGATACGTGAAAATTTCTGGAATGATTGACGAATCCATGGACAAAGAACAATTGAACCAAGCTCCGCAACCGTGGGAATTTAGGGCAAAACCAGCCTGGCAACGTTTAATTATTATGATTGGCGGCGTTACTGTGAATGTGCTGCTCGCGATGTTTATTTATTCGATGATTGCTTTGACTTGGGGACAAGATTATTTGCCAACACAAAATGTAAAATACGGCGTTACTTGCGATTCTATTGCTGCGAAATTAGGATTTCAGGATGGAGATAAGATTATTTCTGTTGGCGGCGTAAAAGAAGATAATTTCAATAAAATTACGTTGGACATTATTCTCAACAAAGCGAAAACAGTACAAGTAGACAGAAATGGTACAACACTCAACATTCCGATTCCGGAAAGTTTAATCAGCAATTTAATAAAAAAAGGGAAAGGCGTTCTTTTTGAACCGCGCTATCCTTGCGTTGTTGACACGGTTGTACCAAATATGCCGGGCATAAAAGCAGGTTTGCAAAAAGGTGATAAAATTATGGCGATTGACAGTTTTCCGACTCCATTTTTTCAAGACATTGTAAAAAAATTACAAACGAATAAAGGTAAAATATTGGCTATAACTGTGGAAAGAAATGGCGTTCAAAAAAATCTTTCTGCGACGATTGGAAACGACGGAATGCTTGGTTTTGGACCTGTTCCGATGGATAAATTTTTAGATTTCAAAATACAAAATTATAATCTCATTACCTGTTTTCCAGCAGGAATAAAAACGGCGTACGAAACGTTTAAAGGTTATTTGAAACAGGTAGATGTTTTATTTACTGTGAAAGATGCGCACAAATCCATCGGCGGATTTATCTCTATCGGCAAGGCATACAGCCCCGTTTGGGATTGGCAACGCTTTTGGTCGTTTACCGCATTTTTATCCATTATGTTGGCATTTTTAAATATTTTACCGATACCAGCTTTGGATGGCGGACACGTTTTATTTTTATTGATAGAAGTAATTACGGGACGTAAAGTTCCTGAAAAAGTATTGGAATACGCACAATATATTGGGATGTTAATTTTATTGGCTTTGGTTTTATACGCCAATGGAAACGATGTTTTACGCCTCTTCGGAAAATAATTTTTTGAACATGAAAAAAATAATTTTCTTTTTTCTGATTTTTTCGAATCTGCTTTTACGCTCCGAAAAATTATTTTCGCAAACTACTTCGTCCACAACAGTAAAGGAAAAAATGTTAATCATTCCTTTTGAACCAAAAATGTATATGTCGGAAATTGACTTGTACATTTCGCAAGAAACAAAAATGACCTATCCACAAATGTGGGCAAATTTTCGGAACAATTTAAACACTTCACTGGCACTTCAATTTAAAGGAAATTACGCACCGATTTCTTTGCTTTCGGACACCAACGAATTGCAATATATTTATGAAAATATTACGTACGAATACGATGCGGTGCCCGATACAAGCGCGAAAGCATCTTCAAAAAAAAATCAGGAAGACACGCATCAAATGATAAACGGACAAGTAAATACGGACGTAAATGCGCAGCAAGGTTTTATGAATACGAAAGTAACCAATCAGTTATTATTGCCGAAACTGAATAAAAAATATGGAGCAGATGTATTTATTTTTATCAATGAATTAGACATTAAACACGTGTTGAAAAGCGATGCAGATATGAGTACAAGCGATAATATTTATGAACGCGAAATGACCGTTCAATATTCTATTTTGGATAAAGCTGGAAAAACAATTACAGCGGGCGTTTCGTCCATACGTTTTCCAGTAAGCGTAAACAATCCGAAAAAAATAGAAGCACTTTGTTATCCAAAAATTTGTGTCGCCATTTTCAAAGATTATCAACGCGCAACCAAATCAAAAACTGCTAAAAAAACAAGCCCCGATTTGTTGCATCAAAAATAATTTGCAAGATCATTTATTTTTGTATATTTGCTTGACATAAAAACGGATACCTATGAAAAAAATAATTTTTCCCATCTTACTTTTAGTAGCTGGAGCGGCTGCTTTAATGTTTAATTCCTGCAAAAAAGCAGTAGCAGATACCGATATTCAATCGCCTATTGACAATAGTATGTGTGAGGCGGAATACTCGCGCATGTTACCAACAGTTAATAGTATCGCGGTAGATCATGCTGGAGGAAATGGAGTTCAGATTATAAAATATGGAGGACATGGAGGCAACCTACAAACGGAATCTGCTTATCCACACATTACACCTGCCGACACCACTCACGGTTTTCCAAGAACAGTTACTATTGATTATGGTCCTTTGCCAGGAGTTCTTGACACCACAGATGGAAGAACACGTTCTGGGTTAATCACAATTGTTTTTTCAGATCGTTGGCATCATAACGGCGCGGTGGTTACCGTTTCTTTAAGTAATTATTACGTAAACGGTACTAATTTTCAGGGCACACTTACGCTTACGCATAACAGCGGAACGTCTTATAGTTCTAATATCTCAAACGGAAAATGTACTGCAAGTAATTGGGTAATTACTTGGGCAATGAATCGGCAAGTAACGATTACAGACACTACAGCAGCTCACCGCGTATATCAAATTACAGGAAGCGAAAATGGGGTGAACCGCAACGGACAAGCTTATACAGTTTCGATTGAACAAAATTATCCACTTGTTAAAAAAGCAAATTGTCCATGGATTAGCTCTGGGAAATTGGATTTAACTCCAACAGGCTTAGCTACTCGGATACTTACTTTTGGTGATGGAACTGGAAATTGCTCCGATCAAGCTTCTGTTTCGATTAATGGAACAGTATTTCCTTTCACAATGAAATAAGACAAAGAAAACAAGCATTTGAAAAATAAATTTTCGGTAACTCTTATATGTTTAACAAATGGTTATATTTGTTCTTCCTTTGAAAAAAGAACACGGAATAAAACCGCAAATTTTGATATTTTAGGATGTTAGATATATATGATTTTTACGATAAAATGGAGCGTAACAATGTTATGCTTTCGTTTAAAGGCGATATTACTGCGGATTTATTAACTTCCATTTTACAAATCATGGAATCCAAATTGGACAACATGCAGGAAGAACCGAAAATCAAGAAAAAAGTATATAACGTATTGGTGGAATGTTTGCAAAACTTATACCATCACATGGATGATTTGGAATTGGTGGATTTTGAACCGCAAGAACCCGTTCGTTCCGCCATTTTTATGATTGGGAAATTGGAAAATTCATACAATATCATTACCGGAAATTACATTCGTTCGGGAAATGTAGAATCGCTTAAAAAACGGTTGGACGAGATTAATCTTTTATCAAAGGAACAATTGAAAGATTATTACAAAGAAGTGTTGAGCAACGGAGAAATGTCGCAAAAAGGCGGCGGCGGCTTGGGAATGATTGACATCGCCCGCAAAACCGGACAAAAATTAAATTATAATTTCATGGAAGTCGATCAGAAGTATTCATTTTTCAGTTTAAATATTAAAATTTCTAATTAAAAAGGCACATTATGGAAACAATTACAATCGAAGGAACGCCAAAAACTCCTGCTATTCATTTTGATATTGATAAAGGATTTTTAGAAATAAAAGGAAGATCTATTCCAGAAAATTCTATTGAATTTTACAAACCTTTGGTAGATAATTTGGAAAAGTACGCCGCCAAACCAAAGTCGAAAACTAGCGTCAATATTCAATTGGAATATTTTAATACCAGTTCATCCAAATGTATTTTGGATGTCTTTAAAAAATTAGAAGGCATACACAAATCTGGAAATGAAATTATCATTAATTGGTATTACGAAGAAGACGATGAAGATATGTTGGAAGCTGGCGAAGATTACCAAGCCATTATCAACGTGCCGTTTAAAATGATTTTAACAGCAGTATAAAAACAATTCCAAAAAATAATTTTTAGAAGCCGAATTTTTTTCGGCTTTTTTTATTCTCAAAAAAACACGGTTGAAAAAATAATTTTTCGAAGCCCTTTTTTTGTGCCAATTTTTCGACATCTTTTTTACTTTATTTTTTCGTTCTTTTGTATCAGAAAAAAAGCTTTCCAAAAAATAATTTTTCGACATGAAAATTTCGCGTACGTTTTTTCTTTTTTTTGTGTTGATAGGAATTCATTTTTCTGCGCAAGCACAATTTATGGATAGCTTACGCAGCAGCATTCATAAACGTCCGAAATTCTTTTTTTCATTTAATAGTCGCAGTTCTTTTATCACCAATAACGAAGCCGATATTTGGGGATTTGTGTTGGGCGTAAACTTTAATGATAAAATAAATATTGGCGGCGGCTTCAATACCTTAAATACGACTTTTTTTAAGAACAAACAACTTCGAACAATGGTTGGAAACGATTCGACGGTGAAAGAAACGCTGTCGTTTTTTTATTGGTCTTATTATGTAGAATATATTTTTTACAGCACCAAACATTGGCAGTTCAGTATTCCTTTTCAAATCGGCATTGGCAATTCTGATTATCAATACGTGTATCGCGGTGTAACGTATACCGATAACCAAAATATGATTATTCCGATAGAACCCGTTTTTTCCATTACCTATCAATTTAATAAATGGCTGGGCTTTGGCACGAATATCGGCTATCGTTTTATGCTGGTAAACAACGCTGCTATCAAACAAAATTTTAATTCTCCCACGTATGATTTTGGTATTCAAATTTATTATATCGAAATTTTTAAATCCATTTTTCCACATTGTAAGATTACCAAAAAGCTCAACAGTAATTCCGATTAGTTTTTCTATTTTTGTAAAACGCGTTTTAGCGCGAATCCAAAATGAATCCGAATATAAATCCTGATCCCGATAATTTAAATGCTGCCGAAAAGGAAGTAGAAAAAGTATTGCGTCCGCGCGAGTTTACTGATTTTACTGGGCAACACGAGGTTGTCGAGAATTTGAAAATATTTGTTCAAGCAGCGAAGCAACGCGGCGAAGCTTTGGATCACGTGCTATTACACGGTCCTCCAGGTTTAGGAAAAACAACACTTGCCAATATTATCGCAACTGAATTGGGTGTGGGAATTAAAATTACTTCTGGTCCTGTTTTAGATAAACCCGGAGATTTAGCGGGATTGCTCACCAATTTGGGCGAATTTGATGTTTTATTTATTGATGAAATTCATCGCCTCAGTCCGATTGTAGAAGAATATTTGTATTCCGCGATGGAAGATTATCGCATTGATATAATGATTGACACTGGACCAAACGCACGCAGCGTACAAATAAAATTAAATCCGTTTACTTTAGTTGGCGCAACAACTCGTTCGGGATTATTGACATCGCCACTCAGAGCACGTTTCGGAATTAATTCGCGCTTAAATTATTACGATGCTGTTTTACTGAAAAAAATTATTATTCGCTCTGCGGAAATTTTAAATACACAAATCAATTCCGAAGCTGCGCAAGAAATTGCGCGTAGAAGTCGCGGAACACCACGTATTGCAAATGCTTTGTTGAGACGTATTCGTGATTTCGCGCAAATAAAAGGCGACGGAACCATCGATTTAAAAATTACAGATTACGCACTCAATGCACTGAACGTGGATAAAAACGGATTGGACGAAATGGACATTCGCATACTTTCCACATTAATTGAAAAATTTAAAGGCGGACCGGTTGGAATTACAACTATTTCAACGGCTGTTGCCGAAGAAGCCGGAACAATTGAAGAAGTGTACGAACCTTTTTTAATTCAAGAAGGCTATTTGGTGCGCACTCCACGCGGTAGAGAAGCAACAGAACGCGCTTACAAACATTTGGGGAAAATTCCGCCGGCAAGTAAAAACACGCTTTTTAGCGAAGAATAATTTCTTCTGAAAAATAAATTTTAATGAAAATTATTACACTATCTCTGATGACGCTTCTTTTTTGGAGCAATCCTTGTCATGCTGCTGTTGATTCAGTTATGATTACACATTTTAGGCAAATAACTAAATTAATTGAATCTAATAATGTGCAAGAATTATCAAAGTTTGTTGACTATCCTTTGAAACGAGAAAATCCTTTACCTGACATTAAAAACGCAGCCGATTTTATTTCGGATTATCCTATATTAATTGACAGTTTATTCAAAAAATTACTAAATCAATACAATGACAGTGATATTTTCGAACACAATGGTTATTATGGATTTATTGAAGGAAAATTTTCAGGCGCAATTTGGCTTGATGAAGACGGAAATATTGTAACAATTAACTACAGTTCAAAAGCAGAGCAAAAAGCAAAACAACTTTTGATTGAGAAAATAAAAAAAGAGATGTACCCGACAGTCAATAAATGGAATGAAAATGTTCTAGTTGCAAAATCAGAAAAATTATTAATTAGAATAGACCAAACAGACAAAGGAGTAAGATATGTTTGTTGGAGTAAAGCAAAAACAATGAAAGACGCACCAGATATTATTCTAAATAATGGAGTTGAGGACGGAGGAGAGTGGGGATGGACTTCGACATTTAAGAATGGAGATTGGACGTATATCGTTGACGATGTGGAAATGTGTGAAGACGACCACCCTGATGAATGCGGACTTTTCTTAGAGTTGTCATTCAAAGGAGAAAAGAAGAATACTATCAGACTTCAAGAGATAAAATAGTTTGGCAATTTCAGTAAATATTAAACTCTGCTTCAAAAAAATAATTTTTCAACGTGCTAAATCTTCAAACTAAAAATACGGCACTTATAAAATCTGAAAGCAAACGTTTGGGTTTTGATTTTTGCGGCATTTCAAAAGCTGATTTTCTGGAAGAAGAGGCGCCTCGCCTCGAAAATTGGTTGCAAAATAATCGTCATGGAAAAATGACGTACATGGAAAATTATTTCGACAAACGCTTGGATCCGCGCTTGCTGGTGGACGGAGCGAAATCTGTGATTTCACTTTTGCTGAATTATTATCCTTCGGAAAAACAAAATTCGGACGCGCCAAAAATTTCTAAATATGCGTACGGAAACGATTATCATTCCGTCATAAAAGATAAATTAAAAAACCTGATTCAGTTTATTCAGGAAAATATTGGCGAAGTAAATTGTCGCGCTTTTACTGATTCTGCGCCAGTTTTAGATAAAGCGTGGGCAAAAAAAAGCGGTTTAGGTTGGATTGGAAAAAACAGTAATCTCATCACAAAAAAAAATGGTTCCTTTTTTTTCATTGCCGAAATAATTTGCGATTTGGAATTGGAATACGATGGTGCAATAAAAGATTTTTGCGGATCGTGCACGCGTTGTATAGACGCTTGCCCAACGGATGCGATTTTAGAGCCTTACGTGGTGGACGGCAGTAAATGTATTTCGTATTTTACAATTGAATTGAAAGAAAATATTCCGGCTGAAATGAAAGGAAAAACAGCCGATTGGATGTTCGGTTGCGATATTTGTCAAGATGTATGTCCTTGGAATCGTTTTTCAGAACCGCACCAAGAGCCACTGTTTACAGCCAATCCTGATTTATTAAAAATGACAAAAGCTGATTGGCAAGAAATAACAGAAGATGTCTTCGCAAAAGTATTCAAAAATTCTCCGCTCAAACGACCTAAATACAAAGGCATTAAAAGGAATATCCAATTTATTGAATCTTCGTTACCTTCTTAAAAGTTTCGATAATTACATCTTTATACGTGTGTCCAAAAGTGGAAAGACACCACATCCGAAGCATCATTTTCTCATTGGGTTTAAGCCATCTGATGGCTTTTCCCAATTCTTTGCCGAAAAGTTTTTTATCAAAACTTACTTTCTGCAAAATTTGTTTACTTAATTCGTACATAGGGGGTCAAGGATAAATAACACAACAAAATAAAAAACATTTACTTACTATGCGAACACTAAATTACTTCATTTAGTATGCGCCGTCAAGTGAAAAAATGTTAAAAAATTATTTTTTTGAACGAAAAAAAATAACTTTTTCTGAATGCCTTGTAGATAAAGGTGTTGAAAAGGAGAAGGTATTGAAAATAAAAAAATGCAAATGAAAAGTATAGCTCGGCGTTTTATTATCTCCAATAAGCCTTATTTTAGGACGAATCAGCGCTTATTTATTAACAAAAAGCTTACTTATCAACAATTTTAGCGTTTTTTTGCTTCAAGACTTGCGTTTTAAAAGGAATATATTGTACATTTACAACTCAAATAAATAAATGTTTAACTAAATTAAAACAAAAACAACATGAACAAATCAGAATTAGTTGATGCAATCGCATCTGAATCAAAACTTACAAAAGCAGATTCACAAAGAGCACTTGACGCATTTGTTAGTGCAACTACAAAAGCACTTAAAAAAGGTGACAGAGTAGCATTAGTAGGTTTTGGATCTTTCTCTGTTGCTAAAAGAGCAGCCAGAATTGGAAGAAATCCACAAACTGGAAAAGAAATTAAAATTGCTGCTAAAAAAGTAGCTAAATTTAAAGCTGGTGCAGAATTAGCAGGTAAAGTAAACAAATAATTACTGCCGATTTAAAATAAAAAGCCCCGATTTCGGGGCTTTTTTATGCACCAAAATTTCGTCTTCAAAAAAATAATTTTTCAACCCACTTTTTTACGATATTTGCAAACAGATGAAGAATTCTTCATCTCATAGAGATTAAAATGGGCTTATTAACAATAATTTGTCAATAAATTTGTGTGTGAGAAAAATAGTATTTATCTTCGCAGCCCATTTTGAAGAAACCAAAAAGGATTTTAGTATTCATTTTTTAAAGATATAACAGTGGACGCATTGAGTTACAAAACAGTATCTGCCAACAAAGCAACCGTTACGAAAGAATGGTTTTTGGTGGATGCCGAAAACGAAATTTTAGGTCGCTTGGCTTCAAAAGTTGCCATGGTAGTACGCGGAAAAAACAAAACAAATTACACGCCTCATGTAGATTGTGGTGATAATGTAATCATTATAAATGCCGAAAAAGTAAAATTGACCGGCAAAAAAATGGACGAGAAAGAATACGTTCGCCATACTGGATACCCTGGTGGACAGCGTTTTACAACGCCTCGTGAGTTTTTGGAAAAACGCCCTGCTGCGATTATCGAAAAAGCAGTTAAAGGAATGTTGCCTAAAACAAAATTAGGAGCTGCGTTGCAAAAAAATGTTTTCATTTATGCTGGAGAACAACATCCCCATGAAGCGCAAAGCCCTAAAAAAATGAATTTAAAAGATCTTAAATAAGTAAGAATAATATGGAAATTACAAACACACTTGGAAGAAGAAAAAATGCGGTTGCACGCGTTTATCTCCAAAAAGGAAAAGGAAAAATTGTTGTTAACGATAAAGATTATGCAGCGTATTTCCCAACAGGAACTTTGCAATACATCGTTAATCAGGCTTTGATGTTAACCAAAACACTTGGCGAATACGACGTGAAAGCAACAGTTAATGGCGGCGGAATTTCAGGACAAGCGGAAGCTGTAAGACTTGGAATTGCAAGAGCATTGGTGGAAATCAATCCAGAAAATAAACCTGTTTTAAAAGCAGCAAGTTTGATGACAAGAGATCCAAGAATGGTGGAGCGTAAAAAACCAGGTCAGAAAAAAGCGCGTAAAAGATTTCAATTTAGTAAACGTTAAAAAACACTTTCAAAAATTATTTTTTTGGGTGTCCGAAAAATTATTTTTTTGAAACGATTTATTTACAATAACATTAAAAACCAAAAATGTCAAAAACAAATTTCAACGAATTATTAGAAGCCGGAGCACACTTCGGACATTTGAAAAGAAAATGGAATCCAGCAATGGCTCCATATATTTTTACCGAAAAAAATGGCATCCACATCATTGATCTCAACAAAACTGTTGTGAAAATTGATGAGGCATCGGCAGCATTGAAACAAATTGCGCGTTCGGGCAAAAAAATATTGTTTGTGGCAACAAAAAAACAAGCAAAAGATGTGGTGGCGGAAAAAGTGAAAAACATCAACATGCCTTATGTAACGGAAAGATGGCCAGGCGGAATGCTTACTAACTTTGCAACTATCCGTAAAGCGGTAAGAAAAATGGCAACCATTGATAAAATGGCTACTGACGGAACATTTGAAAATATTTCTAAAAAAGAAAAATTACAGATTTCTCGCCAACGTGCTAAAATGGAGATTCAATTAGGAAGTATTACAGATTTAACAAGACTTCCAGCTGCATTGTTCATCGTTGATATTTCAAAAGAACACATCGCTGTTGCGGAAGCAAAAAGATTAAACATTCCAACTTTCGGAATTGTAGATACGAACTCAGATCCGAATTTAGTGGATTACGCAATTCCTGCTAATGATGACGCTACGACTTCGATTTCATTAATTATCAGCACGATTACAAAAGCGATTGAAGAAGGACTTTCTGAACGTAAAGTAGATAAAGAAGCAGCAGCTTTAGAAGAAAAAGAAGGAAAAATAACAAAAGAAACAAGACCGAGAATGTCGGACGACGCTGATGGCGATGGTTCTACAGAAAGAAGAGCAAGAAGAACAGCTGCTGGTCCACGTAAAACAGTGGGAGCAAAAAATAGCCAAGGTGGAGGACACACTGGTAGTGGTCATTCTGGCGGAGGACACGGACACTCAGGTGGCGGCCATTCTGCAGGTGGACATTCAAATCACACAAAAAAATCACATTAAAAAATATTTTTTGAAATGAGTACGATGACAATTTCAGCAAGTGATGTTAACAAACTGCGCCAACAAACAGGTGCAGGAATGATGGACTGCAAAAAAGCGCTTACAGAAGCCAACGGAGATTTTGAACAAGCGGTTGATTATTTAAGAAAAAAAGGTCAGAAAGTGGCTGCTAATCGTGGTGACAGAGATGCGAAAGAAGGATTGGTTATTGCACAATTAAGTGCGGATCACAAAAGAGCGATTATTATTCGATTGAGTTGCGAAACAGATTTCGTAGCAAAAAATGATGATTTCGTAAACTTCGCTACTACTATCGCAAAAATTGCATTGGATAAAAAACCAGCTTCTTTAGAAGCATTAGTGCAATTGCCTTTTGACGGTTCTGTAACTATTGCTGATAAAATAATTGAACAAGTTGGAAAAATTGGTGAGAAATTGGAATTGGCAAATTACGAAGCCATCGAAGCTCCGAAAGTGATTGCTTACAATCATCCAGGAAATAGATTGGCAACGATTGTAGGTTTCAATAAAGAAGTTTCTGAAACAATTGCAAAAGACATTGCAATGCAAGCTGCAGCAATGGCTCCAGTTGCATTAGATAAAGAAGATGTAGACAGCAAAACTTTGGAACGCGAAATTGAAATTGGTAAAGAACAAGCGCGTCAAGAAGGAAAAGCAGAAGAGATGTTGGAAAAAATTGCACTCGGAAAATTGAATAAATTCTACAAAGAATTTACGTTACTTAACCAAGAGTTTATCAAAGACAATAAAAAAACCATCAGACAATATTTAAGCGAAACCGATAAAGATTTAAAAATTACCGGCTTTAAGCGAATAGCATTGAGTTAATTTAAAATCCCGATTTTTAAAAATCGGGATTTTTTTTGCGCTTATTTATTTACTTTTGTTCCTGAAATTTGTTGAATCAAGAACAATTTTTACACCTTCAAAAAAATAAATTTTCAAATGGCTTATAAACGTATCCTTCTGAAACTGAGTGGAGAAGCCCTTATGGGCGAAAAACAATTTGGTATTGATCACAGTCGGTTGATGCAATATGCCAAGGAAGTGAAAGTGGCAGTGGACGCAGGAATTGAAGTGGCGATTGTAATTGGAGGAGGAAATATTTTTCGCGGAATACAAGCCGTAGAAGGCGGTATGGATCGTGTGCAAGGAGATTATATGGGAATGCTTGCAACCGTTATAAACAGTATGGCTTTGCAAGCAGCGCTCGAAAAAATAGAAGTACAAACGCGACTTTTATCTGCCATTAAAATGGAACAAATTTGCGAACCCTATATTCGCCGCAGAGCCATCAGACATTTAGAAAAAGGACGCGTAGTAATTTTTGGAGGAGGTACTGGAAACCCTTATTTTACAACAGATACAGCCGCAACTTTACGAGCTATCGAAATTGAAGCAGATGTTATTTTAAAAGGAACTCGCGTGGATGGAATTTATTCTGCCGATCCGGAAAAAGACAAAAATGCGGTAAAATACACCAAAATTTCTTTCAGCGAAGTGTACGAAAAAAACTTGCAAGTGATGGATTTAACAGCCTTCACGCTGTGTAAAGAAAATAAATTACCCATTATTGTTTTTGATATGAACAAATCTGGAAATCTTAAAAGAGTGTTGGAAGACGTAAGTATCGGAACACTTGTAGAGGTTTAAATTTTGTATACATTTGTTTCCATAGATAAAAAAAGATGAACGAAGAAATTAAATTTTTCATAGAAAGTGCCAAAGAATTAATGGAAAAAGCCGTTATTCATTTGGAAGCAGAACTTATAAAAGTCCGCGCCGGCAAAGCAAATCCTGCGATGTTGGAAGGTATTTTCATAGATTATTATGGAACACGTACGCCGCTAAATCAGGTGGCAAGTATCAATACGCAAGATGCGCGTTCTTTAATTGTGCAGCCTTGGGAAAAAACAATGCTAACGCCGATAGAGAAAGCGATTCAGGCTGCCAACTTAGGATTTAATCCGCAAAACGACGGGATATTAATTCGCATCCTTGTGCCGCCATTAACGGAAGAGCGCCGAAAAGCACTTGTAAAAACAGCGAAAGCAGAAGCAGAAAATTGCAAAGTAACACTTCGCACTCTTCGCAGAGATGCAAATGAATCCATCAAAAAATTACAAAAAAATGGATTGCCGGAAGACGAAATGAAAGACGCAGAAGCCAAGATACAAGTGCTTACCGACGGTTTTGCCATTAAATGTGACAAACATTTAGAGCAAAAAGAAAAAGAAATTATGACCGTATAAATTAAATTTTCCGAGTGAAATTTTTTTCCAGAAAAGGGGTTTGAAAAATTAATTTTTCAAACCCCTTTTCTTTGCCGAAAATTATGCCCACACTTTCGTGCCTTCGGTGCAATTTTTACAAATATCAATTTCGCTGCGCGAACGAAAAACGGATTCGCGAAAATTTTGATACGCTTCGTTTTTCCATACTTCCGAAAATGTTTTTTCGGAAACAGTTCCCATCGCGTGCTTTACATCTTTGTCGAAACAACACGGCGCCACTTTTCCGTCCCAGGTTATAACGCTGGAATGCCAAAGCTTCCAGCACTCATCACGCATTTTATTTTTCAGAATATACGTATTGTTTTTTTGCTTTTTGTATCGCGAATATTTTTCTGTTTCCGGAATTAAATCATGCCCGTTTTCATAGTTGTAAATTTGCGCTGTTTTAAAACGCACATCGTCCACACCTAAATTTTTTGCTAATTTTTTTACGTCTTCTATTTGATGTTCATTTGGTTTTACCACTAAAAATTGAAAAATGATAAAGGGTGTTTTTGAATGCAACTTTTTCTTCCACGCAACAATATTTTTTGTGCCTTCAATTACTTTTTCTAAATTACCTCCGATACGATACTGCTCGTAGGTTTCCTGCGTTGTTCCATCAATGGAAATAATCAATCGATCTAAGCCAGATTCAATTGTTTTTTTTGCATTTTCAGAATTCAAATAATGCGCGTTGGTAGAAGTTGCCGTGTAAATCTTTTTTTCGGAAGCATACTTTACCATATCCAAAAATTGTGGATTCAGATACGGTTCGCCTTGAAAATAAAAAATGAGATACAATAAATTATTTTCCAATTCATCCAACACTTTTTTAAAAAAATTCTTTTCGAGCATTCCTGTAGGTCGCGTAAATTCACGTTTTCCACTCGGGCATTCTGGACAACGCAAATTGCAAGAAGTTGTAGGTTCGATGGAAATACTAATCGGCATTCCGCGATGACGAACTTGTTTGGTGATTTTAGAAAAATAAAAACTTCCCAAAATCTGAACTGCATTTAACGATTTCGAAAAGGTAAGTTTGCTTAGAAAGTTAATTCCGTCTGTTATTTTTTTTCTCAACACATTATTTTTCTGTAAAGATAGGCTTTTCGCGATTTTTAAAAGGAAGGAAAAAAACACGTTCAAAAAAATAATTTTTCGACATTGTATTTTGCTTCGCTTCTTACTTTTTTCTATCCAAATTAAGGATTGTAGATCACCTTATTAATGTTACAAATCCTTTTTCCAGATATTTTTTTCCGTCAATTCCGGTGGCGTTTATGAGGTAATAATACGTTCCGTCAGGAGCATTGCCTGTTTTTGTTTCACCGTTCCAGCCAATGTTTGGGTTTGTCCATTCGAATAATTGAATTCCCCAACGGTCAAATATTTTTGCATCGAAGGTACTGATGCCGATCGATTGCACTTTAAACACATCATTTTTTCCATCTCCGTTTGGCGAAAAAACATTGGGAATTATTAGAGAAGATTGCAGAGTAGGCACAATCGGAGGCGAAGTCGGCTCAGAACCGCATAACGAATCTAATTGGATAGATTGCACAAAACCTTTTCCGCAAGCATAAAGTAAATTATTTGTTCCTAATTTTAAATCATAAACAGTATCGGTAGTAGCAATGGTATTTATAAGATTCAAATTAACATCGTATTGTTTAACACTGTTCATTGCTCCTACAAAAATATCGTTACAACTATCTACTTGTAAACCTCCCCATTTAAAAGAACTATCCTCAACAGCAACACTTCCCAGTAAAACTCCAGTAGGTGCATTCCATTTTTTTAAAATGGCTCCATCGTACGTGTAGAGATAATTGTTGTTTACTGCCATACCGTTAAATCCGTTGGCATTAAAAAACATACCTAAACCATTTCTTTCTGTATAGGAAATAGATTGAATTTCCTTAAATTTATATCCATCTGAAACTTCGTATGAAATTGGAAGTATAGTTGGAATTTTACTTTTAAATAAGAAATTGTTTGATGCCGAATCTACTGTATTATACGCATCTGCCATGTAGCAATTATTGTTATTATCTTGTGCTAATAGGCAAATATCATCAGCAGTATTAGTGCCTTCTAAAACATTTATAGGTGTAACATTAGAAAGCGTTGTATCTAAAACACAAGCTTCGTAACCAAATCCAGTCCCAATAACACCAGTTCGAGTGGTATTATTAAAAACAATACGCCACATTTCTTCTAAATTAATATTTCCTACAGAAATTGCCAATTGAAATCCAAAGGGATTTATTTTTATAATTTTTGCACCATAAAAACTGCCAAAACCTTCAACTAAATAAGAATTTTGGCTGTGTTCGTCCACTGCAAAACCCCCATAAAAACCAAAAGAATCAATAGCTAATGCGGTATAAGTCCATAAAATAGTCCCGAGATTGTTTAGTTTTACTTCTATATGAGGGTAGCCATCTCCGTAAATATATACATTGCCCGCCAAATCAGCATCTACATCATAAGGACTTCCTGTTGTGTAACCTGGCACTGTTACCCAAGGATCAATAATAACAGTTTGTGCATGATCGTAATTTTGCAAAGCAAATGAAACGGTATTTTGTGTGGTAGTAAATTTGGAAGAAATAACATTTCCGTTTTCGTAGTATGTTTTAGGCGCGTGGTCAATTATATTTCCAAAGTTTGAATTTATGTCTGCGTTTCCACTTGCATCCAAATTTATTTTTCCGTTTTCGGAATATTTCATTTTTACTTGAGAAACATCCGCTCCAGGATGCAAAATAATCGTGTATTTTATTCCTATTTTATTTTCGGGAAAGGAATATTCCACATCAATATTCGGATATAAATTTTTGTAAATTATTTTTTTGTAAGCAAATGCTTTAATAGTTGTTTTGCCTGATTTATCGCGCAAGTCGGGATAGGTAAAATAATTGCTTACTTCATCCTCGCTAAAAATTTGAACATTCGGATTCGCGTTTTCCCATTGCATACTGATGCAATCTGTTTTTCTTTTGCGCATCATATCCGCATCCATTTTTCTACCTGATTTTGCAGCCTCCTTTTCGGCTTTATCCTTTTCAGCTTCGCTCATCGGCACAAATTCATCGTGGCGATAAGTTAAACCTTTCTGGATAAAATAAATTTGAACGCCATCGTTGCGAACGCCAAATAAAATAGCACTGTTTGGTAATTTATCTTGTCCGTCAAATTGAGTTTTATTTTCAACAAAAACTTTTTCTTCAAACGGATTTTTTGTCCAATTTTTAGAACCTGTTTTGTTTTGCGCTTGAATGGAATGTATGCTCGGAAAAAGGAAAGCAATTAATGAGGCTTGAAAAATTATTTTTTTCACGAGTATGAATTTAGCTTGGTAAATGTAATCCAATCGGAAATGGAAAGCAAACATCTTTCGGAATCATTTCAGAAAATCTAATTTGACACAGTTCTCTGAACAGACCCCACAGTTCCATGAATAGACCCTCCGCAGGAGTGTGAGAGTTAAATTCCAGACCCAAAGAGTCGTCCCCTGGAGTGTGAGAGTCAATTTCCAGACCCAAAGAGTCGTCCGATAGACTTGTAGAGTCAATTATTTCAATGCAGATACGGTTATTGAGTAGAGAGCGCCAATTACATTTAATAAGCAGCACTTTCTCCTGCACTTGTTTTGTGTGCAGAAGTTTTACCAAAAATGAAAATCAAAAAGAGTATTGCTATACCTGTTTTTTGAAGACTTATTTTTAATTCCGCCTATTTCCAAATAAGAATTTAATTTTGTGTTCAGATTTAAAAAAAGGATTTACAATCATGTCGGAATCGCTTCAAAAAAAGGCTTTTAAAAATCAGTGGCACTTTCCGCATTACACCAATGAGCGCAGAATGCGCGTGGTCGTGGTCATTACAGCAATTACGATGGTTGCCGAAATTTGGTACGGGCATCACAGTCGTTCGATGGCTTTGCTGGCAGACGGCTGGCACATGGCTTCGCACGTTTTTGCGATGGGCTTAACGTGGATAGTTTATGTCGTTTCGAGAAGAAATACAGCTTCAAAAAAATATTTTTTCAAACAAGAAAAGCTGCTTGCACTTTCTGGATTTACCAGTGCTATCGCTTTGTTGGCGGTTGCCATTATTATGGCAATTGAATCGGCAAGTCGTTTACTAAATCCATTGCCAATTAATTTTAGCGAAGCTTTATTCGTCGAGAGTATTGGATTGATTGTAAATGTTATTTGTACGTTTTTTTTACATCACGATAAATCGCAAAGCGATCACAATATTCGCGCGGCATACATCCATATTTTAGCAGATGCTGTTTCTGGCTTAGGCGCCATCATTGCGTTAACATTGGGTTTGCTATATCATCTTTTCTTTTTTGATGCAATGAGTGGAATTATCAGCGCATTTATTATTACGCGATGGTCGCTGCGCTTGATAAAAGATGCAGGAGGAGAATTGATTGATTTCAAGAAAAGCGACAAGACAGAAAACAGAAACTGAAGCAGAAACAGTTGTTCTGCTTGATTTTATATATTTGCTAAAATTTTATTTATGGAATTATCGGAACAAGAAGTCCTTAGAAGACAATCTTTACAAGAATTAATTACACTCGGAATCAATCCGTATCCCGCAGAACTCTTTGAAATCAATGCTTCCGCGCAAGATATTCATCAAAATTATGAACGCGATAAACTGAATTATAAAAATATTTCGTTGGCAGGACGCTTGATGTCGCGCCGTATTATGGGCAACGCCGCTTTCGCAGAATTGCAAGATGCCACAGGACGTATTCAGATTTACGTGAAACGCGACGAAATTTGTAGCGGAGAAGACACGACTTTGTATAATACTGTATTTAAGAAACTCTTGGATATTGGCGATATCATTGGTGTTTCGGGATATGTATTTACGACGCAAGTGGGCGAAATTTCCATTCATGTTACGTCGCTTAAAGTATTGAGTAAATCGCTGCGCCCACTTCCCATCGTAAAAACAGACAGCGAAGGAAATGTGCATGATGCGTTTACTGATCCGGAAATGCGCTACCGTCAGCGTTACGTGGATCTAATCGTGAACCAAGATGTAAAAGAAACGTTTATCAAGCGTACGAAAATCACACAATCGTTGCGCGACACATTTAATGCAAAAGGATATTTAGAAGTGGAAACGCCCATTTTGCAAGCCATTCCGGGCGGTGCAGCTGCTCGCCCTTTTAAAACGCATCACAATGCCTTAGATATGCCGCTGTATTTGCGTATCGCGAATGAATTGTATCTCAAAAGACTGATTGTTGGCGGATTTGATGGCGTGTATGAATTTGCAAAAGATTTCCGTAACGAAGGAATGGATCGCACGCACAATCCCGAATTTACGGTGATGGAAATTTACGTGGCTTACAAAGATTATTTCTGGATGATGGATTTTACGGAAGAAATGATTGAGAAAGTGGCGCTCGATTTACACGGAAAAACAAAAGTTAAAGTGGGCGAAAAAGAAATTGATTTTCAGCGTCCGTTTAAACGCATCACCATGTACGATTCGATTAAAGAATATACCGGAATTGATATTTCTGCGATGGACGAAACGCAATTGCGCGAAGCGTGTACGAAACTCGACATCCACACGGAACCATCGATGGGCAAAGGAAAATTAATTGATGAAATTTTTGGAGCAAAATGCGAACACCATTATATACAGCCTACTTTTATTACAGATTATCCAGAAGAAATGTCGCCGCTTACTAAAAAACACCGTAGTAAACCTGGACTGGTAGAGCGTTTCGAGTTAATGGTAAACGGAAAAGAATTGTGTAATGCGTATTCCGAATTAAACGATCCAATTGATCAGCGCGCGCGTTTTGAAGAACAAATGAAACTCGCAGCAAAAGGCGACGACGAAGCAATGTTTATCGACCAAGATTTTTTACGCGCCTTGGAATACGGCATGCCACCTACATCTGGAATGGGAATGGGAATCGATCGTTTGGCGATGATTATGACTAATTCTCCATCCATTCAAGATGTATTATTTTTTCCGCAAATGCGTCCGGAAACTATAAAAAAAGTAACAATAGAATTAAAGCCAGAAGAGGAGAAAATTTTGGAAGAATTAAAAAAACAAAGTTCGGCAACGCTCGCCAGTATGAGCGAAAGTACCGGTATTTCCAAAAATCAATTACAAAAAATGATGAATGCATTAGAAGAAAAAAAGTTAGTAAAAAGAGAAGGACCGATTTATCAAATAATCGATTAAAAAAATAATTTTTCGGACACCTGTTTTTACTCGGAAATGAAATGGCTTCTATAAAAAAATATTTTCAATTTATTTCAGCTCATTATCGTTCTTTCGTTTTCGTTTGCTTGTTTTACGCGACGAAATTTATTTTTCAGTTTATTACAAAAACAAATTTTTCACTTACATCCTTCTCCGGGAGAATGATTGGAATTGCCACACTGCAAGGCTTTGACATTCACCAACGCATCCTCGTTTTTTACCAAAGTCTTTTTTTAATTGTTGCCATATCAGCGGGAATTAGTTTGTTTTTGTACGTTTTATACAGAAGACGAATGGCGTATTTGCACAATGAAATGCAAGTATTTAACGCAACTTCTTTGGTTGGATTGTTTTTTTTATTCTTTAAATTATACGGAGAAAATACCGATTCTTTAATCGCGATTATCATCTTTATCCAAGCCTTTTGGATATTTTTCATTGTGCTGAAAAATAATTTTTCAGACAAGCTTTTTTCGATATCTATTTTTGCGGCATTGATGTGTATTTCCATTTCGGAAATCTTTTTTTTCAAAGAGATAAATCTTTTATTAACGCTTGGAATCAAATTAAACTTCCTACAATTATTTTGTGTTTGTGGGTTTTTTACAACACTATTTTGGAGTCTTTTATTTAGAAATCGTTCCGAAAAAATAATTTTTAAAGTGCTTTGGGTATTCGCTCCAATAGCCATCATTCCGCTTTTTTCAGTTTTGAAAAATGAAATTTATTTAATTCTCAATAACAAAGATATTTTCTATTTCACGTCGAAGAAAATTTATTTTTTAGCACTCTTTTTTTTAACGATTTGGATCCTTTTTAGAAGCTATTTATTTCCACGAAAAATAAAATTAAGTACGCTTGATTTTAAACAATTACTTTCGAAAATTTATTTTCCGTTCAGTATTCTTTCTTTGGCAACGTTCCTTGTTTATCAGCCTTTTGCGAAGCCATCCTCGGAAATGTTTGAGCTTGCCAATCGTACGCTTCCAATTATGGAAATGGTGCGTTTTGGTACTATTCCAGTTATTCAAAAATTTAATTCACACATGTTTTCCGAAATTTTTTCAGGCTTGTTGTATACGTTTATCAACGGTTATAGCGGACAAGCATTTATTATTTACGATTTTATTTTATTAAGTGCAAGCATTTTAATTATCTATTATTTTGTATTGTATTTTACAGGGAATGCTTTTGTAGCGCTCTTTTTCGCCTTATTTTTTCCGCTTTCTTCGCAGCTTTTTCCTGGACATTTTATATTGTGTTTGCTTGCCTTTTTCGTTTTCATAAAGGCAATAGATACTCCCGCTACGATTCAAAAATATCTTGGCTTACTTACAATTATTGCGTTTCTTTTAATTTGGCAAATAGACTTAGGATACGCTGCTTTGTGGACAATTGGAGGTGTTTTTTTGCTTCACATTTTTGTAGAAAAAAAATCAGCGTTCGAAAAAATAATTTTTTGGAAGAGCTTTTTAATCGCTATCGGCGGAGTTTTATTAATCGTGTTTTTACTGCTTTTTCGGAAAATAAATTTAGGAGAAAGCATATCTACTATTTTAAATTATTTTTCTTCTTCTCAGTCTTACGGAACAATTAGTATGGGAGATGTATCGCTTTCTTCGTATAAAATGCAGTATTTTATATTCCCGTTTTTAGGTTTGATTTTGCTGGGATATTTAATCCTAAAGTTCCAACATTATTGTTCCGAAAAACATACAAAAATTATTGTTTACGCATTGATTTTTTTAACGATTTTATATTTCGTAAATTTTCAACGCGGCTTGGTACGGCACAGCTTTATAGAAGGAAAAGACTATCTACTTTCTTCTTTTATATTTTATATTTTTAGTGGAACTACGTTTCTTTTTTTTCAAAAGAGATCTTCTATATTTAAATTTTTACTTTTTACGGGAACTGCGTGTTTCCTTATTTTAAATTACAATTTTCCTACGCTGCCAGCGAAAAATTTCGATTCTCCCTTTTCGGAAATGATTCAAAAATACGACACGATTCAGGAATTAAAACCTGTTGCGAAAACCATTGATCGTTGTCCGATGAGCAACGATTTCAAAAAAATAATTTTCGCAGACTTCAAAAATTACATCGATAAAAATTTGAAAAAAAATCAAACATTTATTGATTTCTCTAATTCGCCGATGTTGTATTTCTATACTGAAAAAGAAACTCCCGGAGTTTTTAATCAAAACACGCTTTCGCTTCAAAATGATTATTTGCAAAATAATTTTTTGAGCAATTTAAAAAAATATGATACACCTCTTTTAGTTTATTCTAATTTTTCAGAATCCTTTTGGGATCACGTGGATGACGTACCAAATGCGGTGAGGCATTACAGAATGGCAGAATATTTTTTCCAACATTACGCCCCATATATTATCATTCAAAATCATTGCGTTTGGAAAAAAATTTCGGATACTGATTTGAAAAACCTGACGGATACTTTGTTCTTTAGAGGTATTGAATCTTTAATGAAATCGGATAGTATCTATTTTACTGTTCAAAAAAATAATTTTTCAAACACTAAATATTTATTCAAAATAAAATACGATACTCTTTTTGCAGAAGATTCTTGTTTGCGCTATTCTTATTCCAATGAAAATAAAAATTTCAAAGAAAGAATAAAATGTGTGTACGTGGATTCGCTCAATAAAACGCGCTTTTTCATATTAGATTCGGTATCTTACTCGAAACTATTTTTTCCTGCAAAAAATATTTTTTCAGCTTCTGTTCTTTCTGCACCGAACATTCCAGATTTTTATTCGCAACAAATGCAAACGTATAATTTGCAGCAATTACCATCTATTTGGGCAAATTCGGATCCTTCGCTCGAATCAAAAAATAAAATTATTGATTTGCTTTCACAAGAAAAAATAATTGTAAAAAACAACATGATAGAATGTAATCTTCCTGAAAAGGTAAATCGTTCAGAAGGAAATTATATTTTTATCAAAATGAATTCGGATCTCAAAAAAACAATTACAATGCGGTTAACGTATGGAAAAAACAATAGTACCTCTGGCGCATTTTTATTTGAGATTCCTTCTGGAACGAATAGAAACAATAAATTTGCGATACGAGTGAGCACACAATACAATTGGTATTCAATAAAAAATAATTGGATAAAAATTGGAGCTTTGGATTTAGATTCGAGCCAAATTAAAATTGAAAGAATAAGTCTTTTAAAAGGAGATTAATAGGTATGAATGTAAATCGAAAAATACGAATTGATCGTTTATTGGGTTTGCCGATTGCTTATTTTTTAAATTTTTCGGCACGCATTTTAGGATTTATTTTACGCATAAATCATCGCGTAGCACGCGATTACAAAACGATTGCGGTTGCAAAGTTTTTAGGATTAGGAAGCATTTTACAAGCCACTCCACTTTTGCAGACCTTGAAAAAAAATTTCCCGAACAGCAAAATGATTTTTGTAACGAGCGAGGAAAATCTTTTCTTATTGCAACATTTTCCTGTAGTGGACGAAGTAATTGTATTGTCGGAAAAAAAAATCTCTTCACTTATTTTTTCTACCTTTTCAGTGCTTCGAAAACTGTGGAAACGAAAAGTAGAATTATACATTGATTTAGAAATTTATTCCAACTTTAGTAGTATTATCACTACTTGTAGCCTTGCTACCAATCGTTTTGGTTTTTTTAAAAGCGATAAAAATTACCGCATGGGAATGTACACTCACATGATGTATTTTAATTTGCAAGCGCCCGTTTCGGAAGTGTATTTACAGTTTGCGCGATTGCTTGGTTGCTCCGATTTGACGCACGATTTATTGGCGCCTCTACTTTCGGATGATGAAAAAGATAGTGCTGAAAAAACGCTGACAGCATTTGATTTAAAAGAAAATTCATATATCGTTATTAACCCAAATGCATCGGAATTACGTTTGGAAAGACGTTGGGCAAAAGAAAATTTTATCGCCGTAATCCAATATCTTTTATCAGAAAAAAAAGAATTTAAAATTGTACTTATTGGAAATAAAAAAGAGCAAGAATATGTGAAAACGATTTCAGAAAGTTTTTCTGGAAATAATAATTTTATTGATACTTCCGGCAGGTTAACACTTTTAGAATTAATCGTTTTGATACAGAAATCTGCTTTGCTTTTTACCAATGATACAGGTCCGATGCACCTTGCTTTTGCGCTCAAAAAAAAGACGGTGGCGCTTTTTGGTCCTTGCTCTCCGATACATTATGGGAATTCAGAAAATTGCATTGCATTGTACAAAAACGTGTATTGCAGTCCATGTGTGCACGAGTTTGTAACGCCGCCTTGTAAAGGAGATAATCAATGTATGAAAAAAATAATTGTTTTGGAAGCACTTACTGCCATTGATATTTCTTTGTCGTTAAACATATTACCTAAAACTAAAAATCCCATTATTTATGAAAATGAAGCGCAACAACCTTTAGGCGTCGTGTTGCGGCAGAAGGAATAACATTTTCAGAACAAAAATGAACAGTGAAAAAATGCGTAATTTCCCCTTTTATAAAAATAAAATAAATGAGTAAAGAACCTAAAATAGCGGTTATCGGTGGAGGAAGTTGGGCGACAGCGATTGTCAAAATAATATCAAGTAACCTTTCCGGAAAAATAATTTGGTGGATTCGAAATACAGAAACCATTGATTTTATTGCAAAATTTAAACACAATCCGAATTATTTAAGTTCGGTAGAATTGGAGGTAGAAAAATTATTTTTAGAAAGTGATTTACGGAAAGCCATTGCTGCCGCGGATATTTTAATCATGGCAGTGCCTTCTGCTTTTTTGAAAGAAGCGCTTAAAAGTATTCAGCCAGAAGATTTAAAAAGCAAAATAATTTTTTCGGCAATCAAAGGAATTGTACCAGAAAATAATTTAATTGTTGGCGAATTTTTTCATCAACAATACGGTGCTCCACTTGATTCTATTGGCGTAATTACAGGTCCTTGTCATGCAGAAGAAGTGGCGATGGAAAAATTATCGTATCTCACCGTTGCATCTAAAAATACTGAAAACGCTACGTTTATCGCATCAAAATTAAATTGTCGGTATATAAAAACATCTATTTCGGACGACATTCACGGAACGGAATATTCCTCTGTTTTAAAAAATATTTTTGCGATTGCCAGCGGGATTTGTCATGGTTTAGGCTATGGTGACAATTTTCAGGCGGTGTTGATTTCGAATGCGATTCAAGAAATAAAACGTTTTGTAGATACTGTTCATCCGATTTCGCGCGATATAAATTCTTCTGCTTATTTGGGTGATTTATTGGTAACGGCGTATTCGCAATTCAGTCGTAACCGCACGTTTGGCAGCATGGTGGGAAAAGGATACTCCGTTAAATATGCACAATTTGAGATGAATATGGTGGCGGAAGGTTATTATGCCGCAAAATGTATCTACGAAATAAATAAAACGTATCAAGTAGAAATGCCTATTAGCAATGCTGTTTACAATATTTTATACGAAAAAATTTCACCCGCACTCGAGATAAAATTATTGACGGATAAATTGAAATAGAATAAAATTGACATGCCTGCTGCGAATTCTACCCTCAAGGTTCTTAAATGCAGAGAAAATTCACTAGTAGTATCTGCAAACATCGGTTTGGCAACACAACAGCAATGCGTATATTTGCAAGCATATTGCTTATATCCAATTAATTCTTTTCTTCTTCCACAATAATGAAAAAGACGGCAACACTCTTTTTAATCATATCCTTCTGTTTCCTAAATGGCATAGCACAAGTCCAAATAGACGCAGCATCACCTACACAAAATACGGTTAAAAATCATTTCGGAAGAAAAGGGCGACTTTCCTTTTGTTGGGGTTATAATCGTGCGATATACTCCAAAAGCGACATCCATATTACTGGTGCTGGATATAATTTTAAAATTACGAATCTTGCAGCCCACGATGAGCCAGCGCCTTTTTCAACTACATACATTCAACCAACTTCATTTTCGGTTCCCCAATATAATTATCGATTAGAATATTTTTTAAATGATAATCTCTTTATTTCTATTGGACAAGACCACATGAAATACAGAATATATAAGCAAACTACTTCTCTTACAGGATACATCAATACAGATAATAATGGAAGTAAAAATGTAGGAAATTATAATAATACAGAAGTAATTGTGGGCGAAAATGATAATACGAATACCTCACTTGATTTCTCCAATTCCAATTTTTTGAAAGATGGTTTTGTTTCCAATTTTGAGAATTGCGATGGATTAAATGATGTTACGGCAGAAATTGGGCGGGTAATGAATCTTTGGGTTGCCAACAATGGCAAGTACGCAATAGCGATTATGGGTATGCTTGGAGGAGGATTGGAAATAGTGGATACGCAAGCAGAAATCTTAGGATATCCATCTACACATAATTATGCTAACGGAAAAAAAGCATATCATTTGGCAGGATATAGCGGCTCCGCAACTTTTTGCTTCGATTTTAGTTTCTGTAAAAATTTCTTTTTACAAGCTCGTTTAAAAGGAGGATATATCAATTTGCCTGATATAAATACAACAATTGAAGGTGGAAAAGCAAGCCAACATTTTGAGTTTTTAGAACCAATCACGATGCTTGGATATTCCTATGCTTTTGGCAATAAAAAGGAGTCCATAAAAAAGGAAAAATAAGAAGACGAACAAAAATTATTTTTTCGAAGCGATTTTGTATTCGGCTATTTTCCTGAAAGACAATCGCACAGCGACACAAAAAAACCACCAATACTTATAAAAAGTATCGGTGGTTTAGTTTTGTGCGGATGAAGGGACTCGAACCCCCACGCCTTGCGGCACCAGATCCTAAGTCTGGCGCGGCTGCCAATTACGCCACATCCGCATTTACTTGCGCGCTGCGAAGATACAAATTTTATTCTCTGAAAATTATTTTTTTAAGTACGAGGTTTCCGTTTCGAAAAATTATTTTTTCGAAGGATAAAAAAGAGTCTGAAAAAGAGGGTTGAAAAATTATTTTTTTGAAGCACAAAAAATACATTCAAATTTTAGCGTTTGAAAAATTATTTTTTCTCGGCAGGCGGAAAATCTGTTTTAAAAACATAATCCCAAATGGCAGAACTAACACCGTAGCCTTTATCGGCTTGTTGATAATGGTGTTTCATGTGGTGATTTTTTATCGCCAACCAAAATTTACTGTGCATATTAAAATGATGAATGGCATAATGTGTGATGTCGTAAAAAAGATATCCTGCAATAAAACCCACAAAAAAAGGCGCTACATAAGCACGTCCCAATATTAGATAAAATAAAAAATAAAAAAGTGCTGCCAATGGAATGCTCACGGATGGCGGCATAACCAAACGTCTCGAATCGCTCGGATAATCGTGGTGAACGCCATGAAAAAGAAAATGTATCTTTTCCATAAATGGTGTTTTCGGCGTAAAGTGAAACACAAAACGGTGCAATACATATTCGGTAATCGTCCAAATAATAATTCCGAAAATAATAAATTCAACAATCGTAATAATCGAGAAATGGTACGCTGCCACCGAAGTGTAGCCGAACCACAAAATAACGGGTACAAAAATAAACAGCGGAACAATCGGATGCACTTTTGAACACGCTTCTAAAAAGCGATTCTCAAACATTTTTACCGATTCGTCTTTATTGGAGACAAAGTTTTTAGCCATTGATTGTTTTCATTTTCGTGCAAAGTTAATACGTAATTTCATATTTTGATGTTTCCGTGTCATTTTTAATAATTTTTGCGATGCGATGAAAACACCTTCTCGAAAATTATTTTTTTAGTAGCTTTGAGCCGAAGCAAAACAAAAGCGTCTTTTTGTATGATAAAAAAACAATTTATTTTCCTCTTTTTCTTGATTTTTTCGAGCGTTTATTTGTACGCACAATCCGAAATCACATACTGGGAAGATACTGATTCCACTAAAAAAAGTGAATCCAATTATAAAAATGGAATGCAAGACGGACGCTTCGCCTTGTGGTATAAAAACGGACAACTCGCGAAAGAATTTTTTTTCAAAAGGGGAAAAGAAAACGGCGCTTGGAAAAGTTTTTACGATAACGGAAAATTAAAATCACAAGAAAATTATTCGAACGGAAAAAAAGAAGGGCAATGGACGTATTTATTTATCAATGGAGATACGCTGCAAAAATCTTTTTACAAAAACGATCAAGAAGATAGCACCTGGAAAATAGGTTTCGAAAACGGAAAAACACGCGCCATCGAGCATTTTAAAAATGGAAAAAAAGAAGGAAAATGGCAATATTGGTACGATAACGGCGAACCTCAATCGGAAGGATTTTTCAAAAAAGACAGTACCGACGGAAGTTTTAAAGCTTGGTTTAGAGACGGAAAAAAATACAAAGAAGGAACCTACAACAATGGCGCAGAAACAGGAACGTGGAAAGAATGGTACGCGACAGGAAATTTAAAACAAGAACTCGATTATCGTGCAGACGGAATTTATTTGATGAATTATTTTGATGAAACTGGGAATCAAATTATTAAAAACGGAAACGGAAAATTTACGATTGTAGATGGGCACGGAAACAAAGTGGGCGAAGGAAATTATCAAGATGGAAAACAAAACGGAACTTGGACTTTTTGGCATCCTAACGGAAAAAAAGATTACGAAATAACGTATCAAAACGGAAAGAAAAATGGAGCGTGTACGATTTGGTTTGAAAATGGGCAAATTAAAAGCGAAGGTCCGTATCAAAACGATAAAAAAGATGGAGATTGGATTTGGTATAATGATGATGGAAAAAAAGACATGGAAGGGACTTTGAAAGATGATAATCGGGAAGGAAAATGGGATTATTGGTACGCAACTGGAGAAAAAGAATCGGAAGGTTTTTATAAAAACGATAGACAAGATAGTGTGTGGACGTATTGGTACAAAGGTGGTGCTAAATGGCGCGAAGGCAATTATAAAAATGATTTAAAAGAAGGAGAATGGAACGTTTGGTATGAAAACGGAAAACAATTGCAACAAGGCAGTTACGTTGCTGGTCAAGAGCAAGGTTTTTGGAAATCGTGGTATGAATCTGGACAAGAAAAAGACGAAGGATCTTTTAAAAACGGAATGATGAATGGCGCGTGGAAAAGTTGGTACGATAGCGGAATCATGAGTTACAGCGGAGATTACTTGGATAATATCAAGGACGGACATTGGAAAACATTTTATGAAAATGGCAAACCAACCGAAGAAGGTGATTACAAAGAAGGAAAAAAAGAAGGTCATTGGAAATATTGGTTTAAAGCCGGAAACGAAGACAGTGAAGGCGATTATAAAAACGAATTGCCAAATGGCGTTTGGACCTATTTTTACGAAACTGGCGTTAAATTTTTAGAACAACACTTTAGTGATGGAAAATTGGACGGAAAAAGTACCATGTGGTATCCCGATTCTAAACTACAAAGTATTTCTAATTATACCATTGTAACAGAAAGCGGACGGAAAAACAGTAAACCAGACGGTGACTGGATCTATTATGATAAAAACGGCAACGTTACTTTAAAAGTAAAATACAAAAAAGGTGAAAAAGTATTTTAAAGATGCTGATACCAGCTTACAACCTTAATTGGTCACGAAGCGCAATCGCACAAAGCCATTGCTTCAGCTTCGCGCCTACGAGGGCAATTATAGAGGCAACATTGAAATTAATAATCAGAAAATACAATATAGAGCTATAATTACTCCAGATAATATTATACACATTTCTGATTATTATCCAGCACCACCATCCGAACCAACTAATACAACAACACCGGCAACGGGAAATTAATAATATAAATTGTAAAACACTTAAATATGAATTACTCAATAGAACGATTAAATAAATTAATGGAAGGAATTCCATCAAAAGACCCTGCGGAACAATTGCAAGCACTCGCAAACAATCAAACAGCCTTAGCGGAAGCACTCGCATTTGGTAGTGTAGAAGAAATAGAAGCATTAATAAGAGAAATAGAAAAGGATTTTAATAAATCTTTTGAAACACCTTTTTGGATAAAGATAGTTGCATTACGAATATTGGTGTCAAATCAACCGAACAATAAGGAATACAGAGAATGGCTTAATAATACGATGTCATTGTACGGGGCGGGCTGGGAAAAAGAAGTTGAGAATTGGTAGTGTTCAAAATGTTACCTGAGATTTTTTTCAGTAAAAAAAACAGTTTCAAAAAATAATTTTTCAAACCAAAAAAACATTTCAAAAAATAATTTTTCGAGCGTCGTTTTTAACGACGCGGTTTATGCTGCATTTTTGGTCGTTTGTGCTCTGCTGGTTTTTCCGAAAAATCATGCGTTGTTAAAAACCAAGCCAAAGCAATAACCGCAATCAGCCCAACTGCAGAAATAGCATAAACAAGTACTTGTGATTGACTTCCATCATCACCTGCCGTGCTTGTTGCGCCAGCTTCTGCGCTGAGAGAAATAACAGAAAACATCAAAATAAAAAGTGCTGCTTTTTGTAGAGATGAGTTTCTTTGCTGAAACTCAAAAAATAAAGAAAATGGGTTCATAATAAATGGTTTTGGGGTTAAAAAAATAATTTTCAAGCATCTAAACTAAAATCCGCCAATTTTTTCTCTCTCTCTTGTATGAAACGTTTTAAAAATTAAAATGTTATGTCTCTAAAACTATTTTAAGTCCTATTTTGATATTTCGGAAATAGGTTGTACATTTGCGCCTCAGTTTTACGACAATGCCATCAGAGGGGACAGAATAGTCCCCTCTTGCATTTACAAAACTTAACCATGATTTCAGAAAAAAAAATACGTTCTTTAATATCCGAAAAGATAAACGGAACGGCTTGTTTTATTGTAGATGTAAGCGTTTCGACGTCAAATAAAATTACCGTTTTGATTGATAGCGACGAAGCACTTACAGTAAAAGATTGCGTGGGCGTAAGCAGACAGATTGAGGGAAATTTAGATCGTGAAAAAGAAGATTTTGAATTGACCGTTTCTTCGCCCGGCATTGATTCTCCTTTAAAAGTGATGCGTCAATACACAAAAAGTATTGGAAAACAAGTGCAATCAGTTACAAAAGAAGGAATTACAGTGTCTGGAAAATTAATTTTTGCAGACGAAGCTGGTATTGAAATAGAAGAAACAAAAACAATACGCCTCGAAAATAAAAAAGGTAAAAAAACAATCGTAGAAAACATAAAAATTCCTTTTGAAACCTTAAAAGAAACCAAACGAATGATATCGTTCAATAAATAAAAACAAAATCAACAGAACAATGGAAAACATAAATTTAATTGAGTCATTCTCTGAATTCAAAGACGTAAAAAACATCGACAGGGTAACATTGATGAGCATTTTGGAAGATGTGTTCCGGAATTTACTGATTAAAAAATACGGTTCAGACGAAAATTTTGACATCATCGTAAATCCTGATAAAGGTGATTTAGAAGTGTGGAGAAATCGTCAAATTGTGGACGATGAATTTGCTGAAGATAGTTTTGATTATGATGAAAATAAACACATCGCTTTAACTTTAGCACGCAAAATAGAACCCGATTTTGAAATTGGAGAAGATGTTTCGGAACCTTTGCGATTAAACGATTTCGGACGTAGAGCCGTACTTGCAATTCGTCAAAATTTAGTGGCGAAAGTAATGGAATTGGAAAAAGACGGCATTTTCAAAAAATACAAAGAGCGTGTGGGAGATATTATTACTGGTGAAGTGTATCAAATTTGGAAACGCGAAATTTTAATTTTGGACGACGAAGGAAACGAATTAATTCTTCCTAAATCGGAACAAATCCCTTCTGATTTTTTCAAAAAAGGAGATACGCTTCGTGCTGTTGTAGAGCGCGTAGAAATGAAAAATAACAATCCAGTGATTGTACTTTCCAGAACTTCAGGATTGTTTTTAGAGCGTTTATTTGAATTGGAAGTTCCAGAAGTTTTTGACGGATTAATCACCATTAAAAAAATTGTTCGCGAACCAGGAGAAAGAGCTAAAGTGGCAGTAGAATCTTACGACGATAGAATTGATCCGGTAGGTGCTTGCGTGGGAATGAAAGGATCTCGTATTCACGGAATTGTACGCGAATTGAAGAACGAGAATATTGACGTTATCAATTATACAAGCAATCCAACTTTGTTCATCACTCGTTCATTGAGTCCGGCAAAAATTACTTCCGTGAAAATTGACGATGTGAGCAAACGTGCCGAAGTGTTTTTGAAACCTGATCAAGTATCAATGGCAATTGGAAAAGGCGGGCATAATATCAAATTAGCAAGTAAACTTACAGGATACGAAATTGATGTGTATCGCGATACAGACGTGGATCAAGAAGATGTGGATTTGGAAGAATTTGCAGACGAAATAGACGGTTGGGTATTGGATGCTTTGAAAGGCATTGGCTGCGATACGGCAAAAAGTGTATTAGAAATTACGACGGAAGAATTGGTGAAACGCACCGATTTAGAAGAAGAAACGATTACAGATGTGAAAAACATTTTGAAATCAGAATTTGAATAAATGATTGTTGATTAAACTAAAGTATGTCAGAAACAGAAAAAACAATACGATTAAGTAATGTTCGTAAGGAACTTCAGAATGTCCCACCAGACAGGATGATTAGTTTCCTTACGGAAAAAGGCTTCGTCATGGATAGCAATCCGAACCAGAAAATTTCGGAGGATATGCGCGCGCTTTTATTGAAGGAATTTGAATCCGATAAGGAAGAAAAAGAAGAGTCGAAACGTGTTACATCTGCCCAAAAAGCGAAAAAGGAAACAGCTCTTCAAGAAAAAGAAGTTGTAAAAACAGAACTAAAAAAAGTTACTGAGCCAGAAGAACCTGTTGCAAAGCCAATTGCTGCTGTTGTTGCTGAAAAAGAAGAAATTGTTGAAGAAAAACCGGAGAAGAAAAAAAGCGGACCAAAAGTGGTCGGCAAAGTGGATTTAGCATCTTTGAACTCAAAAACAAAGCCAGCTAAGAAAACTAAAAAACAAGCAGAAGAAGAAGAAAAGGAAAAAGTAAAAGCAAGCAAAGCTGCGAAAAAAGAGAAAGTAGAAAAAGCGGAAGAGCCAACAGCAATTGAAAAAGGAAAAGGAGTAGAAAAAATTGCGGAAGTACAAAAACCGGAAATAAAAGAAAAAACTACCGAAGAACCTGTTGTTGCTCCTAAAAAAGAAATTGATTTCTTAGAAACAAAAGTTCAAAAATTAGGCGGTCCTACAATCGTGGGCAGAATTGAGCTTCCGGTACGCGAAGAACGTAAAAAACCAGTTGCCTCTTCAGGAACATACGACGCTGAAAAAGATAAAAACAAAAAGAAAAGAAAGCGAATACGTAAGCCTTCAGTTGATCCAAAAACTGTAACAGCAGGAACTCAAACAGCGGGAAGTCCAGGCGACAAACCAAGAGAATTTAGACCCGGTATTAATCCGAATTACAAAGGTAAAAAAGGACGTGAACCAAAAGCAGAATTAACGCCAGACGAGATTCAAGCGCAAATTAAGGAAACACTTGCACGTCTCAGCGGACACGGGAAATCAACTAAGTCAAAATACAATAGAGAAAAACGCGATGCTGCACGCGAAAAAAGTCAAGAAGTAGCAGACCAACAAGAAGCGGATAAAAAGATTATTAAAGTGACCGAATTCGTTTCCGCCAATCAATTAGCGCAAATGATGAATGTGCAAGTCAACGAGATTATCTCGTCTTGTATGAGTTTGGGTATTTTCGTTTCCATCAATCAACGTTTAGATGCGGAAACACTTGCTATTGTTGCAGAAGAATTTGGTTATCAAGTGGAGTTTGTGAGTGTGGAAGTGCAAGAAGCCATCAAAGAAGAAGAAGATACAGCCGAATCTTTATTGCCGCGTTCGCCGATTGTTACCGTTATGGGACACGTCGATCACGGAAAAACATCTTTACTCGATTACATCCGTAAAGCCAACGTAATTGCCGGAGAAGCGGGTGGAATCACCCAACACATCGGTGCTTACAATGTAACGCTCGAAAACGGTAAAAAGATAACATTTTTGGATACTCCCGGACACGAAGCGTTTACCGCGATGCGTGCCAGAGGTGCTCAAGTAACAGACATCGCTATTATTGTAATTGCAGCGGACGACAGCGTGATGCCTCAAACCATCGAAGCCATCAATCACGCGCAAGCAGCTGGAGTGCCACTTGTATTTGCCATTAATAAAATTGATAAACCAGGTGCAGAACCGGATAAAATCAGAACTGCTTTGGCGAATATGAATATTTTAGTAGAAGAATGGGGAGGAAAATACCAATGTCAGGAAATATCTGCTAAACAAGGAAAAAACATTGATACGCTACTCGAAAAAGTATTGCTCGAAGCGGAAATGTTGGATCTAAAAGCAAATCCGAATAAAAATGCGTTGGGAACTGTTATTGAATCTTCTCTCGATAAAGGACGCGGATACGTTACCACTATCCTTGTAGAAGCAGGAACCATGAACGTTGGCGATATTGTACTTGCTGGATGTTACAGCGGAAAAGTAAAAGCTTTACACAACGAAAGAGGAACTTCTACGAAAGAAGCGGGTCCGTCTATGCCGGTATTATTACTCGGATTAAACGGAGCGCCGCAAGCGGGAGATAAGTTTCACGTAATGAACGACGAACGCGAAGCGCGCGAAATTGCCACAAAACGCTTGCAATTGCAACGTGAACAAGGTATTCGTACACAAAAACACATTACCTTGGATGAGATTGGACGCAGATTGGCAATTGGTGATTTCAAAGAATTAAACGTGATTGTGAAAGGTGACGTGGACGGTTCTATTGAAGCGCTTGCTGATTCCTTGCTCAAATTATCTACTGATAAAATTAAGGTAAATATCATTCATAAATCGGTTGGACAAATCACCGAATCAGACGTATTGTTGGCTTCTGCATCCAATGCAATTATTATTGGATTTCAAGTTCGCCCATCTGCAAACGCTCGCAAATTGGCGGAACAAGAGCAAATTGATATTCGCTTGTATTCCATTATTTACGATGCCATCAACGAAATTAAAGCAGCGATGGAAGGAATGTTGGCGCCGGAATTTGAAGAGAAAATTGTTTGTAATATCGAAATCCGCGAAGTATTTAAAATCACGAAAGTGGGTACCATCGCAGGTTGTATGGTGCTTGACGGAAAAGTTACGCGTCAAACAAAAGTACGCATCATCCGCGATGGAATTGTAGTTCATGCCGGAACATTGGCTTCTTTAAAACGCCTCAAAGACGATGTGAAAGAAGTTACTACCGGTTACGAATGCGGTTTAAATATTGCCAACTTTAATGATATTAAAGCAGGCGATATGATTGAAGGCTATGAAGAAGTAGAAATAAAACCGAAGTTATAATTTCACGTTTATCATTTCATTTTAGGGTCTCAGAAAATTAATTTTTTGAGACCTTTTTATTTGTGCTCTCTACCATAATTGTTGGGACGACTCTTCGGGTCTGGAAACTGACTCTTCAACGAGGGTGTAAAATAAAGTGTGTCAATTAAATTAAAAGATTTAAATTGACCAATATGAAAGCAGAAAAATTCGATTTTGAAGCCTTTAAAAAAGAGGCGCTTCGTAAACTTCGGAATAAAGAACCAGG
>JBDTAC010000082.1 GCA_039924845.1 Bacteroidia bacterium | reverse complement strand
CACATAAATCTGCCTGTCAAAACGACCTGCGCGCATCAACGCACGATCTAAAATATCTGCACGATTCGTAGCAGCTAAAATAATTACACCGCTATTTGTTCCAAAACCATCCATTTCAGTGAGTAATTGATTGAGCGTATTTTCACGTTCATCGTTTGCTCCGTGAGCTGGATTTTTTCCACGCGCTCTACCAATCGCATCAATTTCATCAATAAAAATAATACAAGGAGCTTTTTCTTTTGCTTGGCGAAATAAATCGCGCACTCGCGAAGCACCTACTCCAACAAACATCTCCACAAAATCAGAACCCGAAAGTGAGAAAAATGGTACTTTTGCTTCTCCCGCAACCGCCTTTGCCAGCAAGGTTTTACCCGTTCCTGGAGGTCCAACTAACAAAGCGCCTTTCGGAATTTTAGCTCCCAAAGTGGTGTATTTCTTCGGATTTCTCAGAAAATCGACAATTTCCATTATCTCAATTTTCGCACCCTCCAAACCGGCAACATCATTAAAGGTAATGTTCACATTCGTATCTTTATCAAACAAAGTCGCCTTTGATTTTCCGATGTTGAAAATTTGACTTCCGCCGCCACCGCCACCCATTCTGCGAGAAATAAACACCCACAATACAATCATCAACACCAATGGCAACACCCATTCTAACAAGGGCTCCGACCAATTAGTATGTGTTTCGGAAACAGGATAAATTTTTTGTGCTTCTGGAATATTTTTTTGATAATCGGCTATTTGCGATAAAAAATGATCGGCACTTTCAATCGGCATTACGTAATGAGGGCCTATATTTACACCGCCCGTATAACTTTTTTTGTTTACGTCTTTAAATTCATCTTTAAATTTAGCCGAATTCAAGGTATCCATATTGATATAAATCTCAGCCGTTTCGTGATTTACAATTGCTATCTTAGTAATATCACGATGTTCCAACAGGGTTTGCAAACGTTGAATCGTCAATGTTTTCGGGCCACCATCGGGATTAAAAAAAGTAAGTCCGATCAGTACCACTGCCACGATGGCGTAAATCCAATAAAAACCAAAAGGGTTTTTAGGTAATTGTGGTTTTTTCTTAGAAAATTTTTCTTTCATTTTATCGAAAGAATCTTTATTCGTTTTTTTATCTTGATCTTCGGTTGCACCCATTATTCCTAATTTATCTTTTAAATTTTATTAATCTACAGCAATCAATTCTTCTACTTCGGCATCTGCCCAAAGCGCTTCCAAATTATAGAACTCGCGAATATTTTTTTGGAAAACGTGTACTACCACATCCACATAATCTACCAAAATCCATTCTGCATTTTCATAACCTTCGGCGTGATACGGGTTTTCGCCATGTTCTTTTTTCACTTCGTATTCAATGGATTTTGCAATCGCATCCACCTGTGTGGTCGAATCGCCTTCACAGATAATGAAATAATCACAAATGCTATTGGAAATGTTTTTTAGATTTAAACAGGTAATATTTTTTCCTTTTTTTTCCTGAATCCCTTTTATCACTGTTTCAACCAATCCAGTTGATTCGCCTTTCTTTTGTTTTTTCTTTTTTGCCATTTATTTTTTTGCAATACGATAAAAATATTTTGTACTATTTTGTTTCTTATTTTTGTGATGATAGAATCGGCAAAAATAGTCAATTCTTTTGCAACAATTCGTATGGACACATTATTTATCGGTCGTAAAATTATTGAATTAGATTCCGTAGCCTCTACCAACAGTTATGCCACTGAATTATTGCATGCCAATACGCCTGCCGAAGGTCTTGTTATTTTTACAAAAAATCAAACCAACGGAAAAGGTCAGCGCGGCAACAAATGGCTGAGTGAACCATTATCAAACCTAACTTTCAGCATTGTTTTGTATCCTCATTTTTTGAAGGCAGAACAACAATTTATCCTTACCAAAACCATTGCTTTGGGCGTGGCTGACTTTATGTCAGATTTGCTCCTAAAAGAAGGTATTTCTGACGAAGTGAAAATTAAATGGCCAAATGATATTTTTGTCGGTAACAAAAAAATTGCTGGTATTTTGATTGAAAATTCCTTGCGAAACGAGACCATTTCTAATTCCGTTGTCGGAATTGGAATCAATCTCAATCAAACTTTTTTTGGGAAGGATGCGCCCAATGCTATTTCTGTAAAAATACTGACAAATACGACGCAAAATTTAAATACCTGTTTGAAAAATATTTTTTCAAACATCGAAAAAAGATATCTTCAATTACGTTTCAGTAAAATAAATATTCTTGAAAAAGATTTTTTGGCGAAACTCTACAAATATGATGAATGGTCGTTTTTTATGATTAAAAATGAAAAAACAAAAGGTCGAATTACAGGAATTGCTGCTTCTGGAAAATTAATTTTGGAGCACGAAAATTTATTTTTCGCAGAATACGCGCTGAAAGAAATTGCATTTATTATTGATTAATATCCTTCAATTTATTCGCCAATAAATTGAAAAAATTACCAAGCGGTTTTACCACCATCATTTTTAACATCGGATTCAAATCGGCATCAAACACAAGTTGTGCGGAGCATTTATTTTCCGATACATCTGCCAATAAAACACCCAATGTAAAATTAAATGGATTTTTTCCGTTCGAAACTATTTTGATTTGAGAAGAAGGTGTTTTTTCTGAAATCTTCATTCCAATCGTCGCCATTCCCTTGATGGTAAACGAACAATCGTTTTCCGTAGAAGTCCAGTTGGTAACCTGCTCAGGCATTAATTTCTCAAAATTATTAAAATTACTCAGAAAAGAAAATATTTCTGCAGCCGATTTATTAATTTCTACTTTATCACTTTCTATACGTGTCATCAGGTTTGAAAAATTATTTTTTTGGAGTCCATGTTTCAGGGTTTGCGCGCCACTCTTTCAATGATTTTAAATCTTTTTCAGTAATAAAATTCGATTGAAGAGCTTGTTCTATAAGGATTTCGTAATTGGTAAGCGTTCTTAATTTACATTTTGTTTTCTTAAAATTTTCGGTTGCTACATCAAAACTATATGTAAAAATTGCAGCCATTCCCTTCACTTCGCATTTTTCATTTCGTAGCGCATCTACCGCTTTAATGCTACTTTTTCCAGTAGAAACCAAATCTTCAATCACCACCACCGTTTGACCTGGCTCAATTTCACCTTCAATTAAATTGGAAAGTCCGTGAACTTTTGCTTCCGAACGCACATATACAAAAGGCAATCCCATTTCTTGTGCTACCAATGCGCCGTGTGCGATTCCGCCCGTAGCAACACCTGCAATCACATCTGGTTTTCCAAATTCTTGCGTAATTAACTCCACAAATTGTTGGCGAATATATGTTCTTACCTTAGGGTACGACAAAGTTTTGCGGTTATCGCAATAAATCGGCGACTTCCATCCAGATGCCCAAGTAAAAGGCTTATTAGGTTGTAATTTAATTGCTTTAATTTGCAGTAAAAATTCAGCAATCTTCAGTTCGTATTCCTCATTCAAAACCATGGTACAAATGTATAAAGTTTTTACAAACTCGGCGTGTATTTTTTTCAGTTCGAAAAATAATTTTTCAAACGATGATTTGAAGGAAGGCGTTGTGATGACAGCTAATTCACAAAAAGAACTTAAAAAAAATATCTCTCAATTTCTCTCTTCCGTCGGGACAAAAAACGTATTTGTCATTTTTAAAAATAAAAATGAAATGGAAAATTTTATTAGTTCATTTTTTAAGATTATTGAAGCTGCTGGCGGTTTAGTAAAAAATGATGTGGGTGATTTATTACTAATTTTCAGAAATGAAAAATGGGATTTGCCAAAAGGGAAAGTTGAAAAAGATGAAAAAATAAAACAAGCCGCTTTACGCGAAGTGCAAGAAGAATGTGGGATTGAGAGTCTGAAAATTATAAAAAAAGCGACTACAACTTATCATTTATACACGTTGAAAAATAAGTTTATATTGAAAAAAACTTTTTGGTTTGAGATGGAATCTAACGAACGTAAAACGCTAAAACCTCAATTGGAAGAAGGAATCACTAAAGTAAAATGGATGAATAAATCTGGAATTAAAAAAGCAATGAAGAACACATATCCTTTAATTAAAGAGCTTTTAAAAGATTATTAATCTTCCTTATCCCCCACATTAAAATCGTGCTTTTTCTCTTTAGTAATTTTATACAAAATCGATTCTATTCCTCCACTCGGACTGTCTGCTGGCGACTCCACAAAATTTCCGGAAGGTGAGATAAGAAAGAACATCGGAAGCATCAACACATCGTATTTATCAAGTAATTTCTCCTCTTTTCCATTGTATAAAGAAGTCCAATTGTATTTCGGATTAGCTGCTAAATATTTTTTCATGCTTAACACATTTTTATCCGTGAAAACAGTAATAAATTTAATTTTTTTACCATACTTTTTATTCAAATCTTCCATCACACTCATCTCTTGCAAGGAAGCCGCACTCGAAGTTTCTATGAAACTCAGGTAAATATATTTACCTTTAAAATCAGAAAGATGCATCACAATGTCTTCTTTATCGGGCAAGGAAAAATTGGGAGCAGCTGCGCCTTTCTGAAGTTTAGAAAAAGAATTTAAAATATTTTCTGCAATTTTTTTATCTATTTCAATAGCACTATTTTCTTTTACATATTCTAAAATAGAAATAATATTCGCCGCCTTAAAGCCATGTATATAGTACAATTCCGACAATCCTTTGAGCAAAACCAATTCGCACAAACTATCATTTTTCAATAGCGTATCTCGTTTCATTACTTCCATCAGTCCGCTATAACTATTGGAATCATTGATTTCTGCATATACTTGCGTGCCTTTTTGTGTGGATGAAAACACTTGTAAATATTTGGTGAAATAATGATTGAAAAACGTCATGTACTCATAGCTTTCGTTATGAACAGGGCGATTGTAAATGTATTCACATGTTAATTTTTTTTGACTTTGAAACGTATTTTCTTCGAGCGATGCAAACGTGTAATCGATGTACGCATGAAAATAATTATTCTGAACAGACGCATATTTTTTCTGCATTTCACTTTTAAAATTTTCGAGCGGAACGTGTGATACTTTTTTTACAAAATATTGATAATTATTCTGCCAAAATACATCAAAATCTTTATTAAAATCGATTATCAATGAGTTAATTTCAGTAGTGTCTTTATCTTTTAAAAAAAGTGTCAGATCTACTTCTTGTTCTACATTTGGATTGACAAAGCGGACAGAATCGCGCGCCGGAAAAATTGATTGATAGGATTGATTAGGATCCACGTACATATCCGCTTTCACATGACCGATACGCAAATAAATATATTTGGTATTGGGCGTATATAAATTCAGCTCAAAAAAGCCACTGTCATTTACCGTTGTAACAGCCAATTCGCGCTCGGTATAAGTAATCATATCTGAAAAACTGTACGCACCAATTTTTTGTCCGATGTAGTTTTTAGCAAAACCTGTTATCGTTACATTTTCTTTGAAATCTGCTTGACAAAAGGCTTTTGCAACAAAAAAAATAAAAATAACGAAGGAAATTTTTTTTTTCATCTAGATTTATTTCAGTTTTATTCCATCAGGAATAAATTTTTTCACGTCTCCTCCATTTCGCAAAATATCGCGAACAATGGTGGAACTAACGGCAGAAAATTCAGGATTACTGACAAAAAAAACAGTTTCTATCTCCGCTTCCATCGCTTTGTTCATTTGTGCGATACTACGTTCAAATTCAAAATCTGCAGACGAACGTAATCCGCGTACAATATAACTTGCGTTATTTTTCTTACAAAAATCAACCGTCAATCCTGTGTACGTTTCTATTTTTATTTTCGATTCATTTTTAAAAATAGTTTCTAAAAAATGAATTCTTTTTTCGAGCGTGAAAAAATATTTTTTCTCCGTATTAATTCCGATCGCAATAATAATTTCGTCAAACAAAGACAAAGCTTTGCGAACGATGGATTCATGTCCAATCGTAATGGGATCAAAAGATCCAGGGAAAACAGCAATTTTTTTCATCGTTTTTTTCATTCAGAAGTTTCTGTATTTTTCATCCCGAAAATACTAAAATTTACTTTGCCATAACTCCTCACTTCTTGTAAAAAAGCATGTCCGAAAAATTTTTTTTCGGAAGCGTGTTCTACAATCAACCAGCCATTTTCATTCAATAATTGTTTTTCGAAAACAAGTTCAGGAATGCGTTCCGCGCCTTTCATTTCAAAAGGAGGATCGGCAAAAATAATATCAAATTTCTCCAAACTATTTTTCAGAAACCCAAACGCATCGCTTTTTACAGGATGTATTTGCGGAAAATCCAATTCTAAAATTATTTTTTTGACGAAGACAAAACAGTTGTAATTTCCATCCACCGAAATAATTTTTTTTACTCCACGCGAAGCAAATTCGTACGAAATATTTCCGGTGCCACAAAACAAATCCAAAGCATTTACTTCCGACAAATCAAAATGATTGTTGAAAATATTGAACAAGGCTTCTTTCGCGATATCTGTGGTTGGCCGAACGGGTAAATTTTTCGGTGCCATAATCGATCTACCTTTGTGTGTTCCGCTTACTATCCGCATAAATATTGGCTAAAAAGACTGTAATAAAAATGTTTTGGTAAGGAATTCATCTTGTAAGAATAATTATAAATTTCACTTCTATTCCCAAATTTTACATGACGTATGTATTTATGCAAAATACTATAAATAGCAGATTCTTGCTCTACTTCACCAACTAAAACGAGCTCTATTTTTTCTGGATTTAAGGATAATTGTTCACAACAAAATAAGAGATAATAAATAAAATCTTCACTGGTTTGATGTTTGAAAGAATTGTAAAAAAGTAATTTATTTTCTTCCAAAACAATGATTTCAAAATGTGAATTTTGAATATTAACTACCATCGTTTTGTTAGATTTGTTTTTATACGTAGCCAACAAATGGTCAATCAGAGCAGTGGAATGATGATGAAACGAAATATCGGAATAGATCTCTGAAAAATATTTTTTCAAAGAAAGCGGAACTGAAAAAATATTTTTGGCAGACGTATTTTTTAACTTGTCTGTAAAAAACATTTCGTCAGCTTGCAAAGGATGATTAAATGCTAAAAAATCGCTCGCATCTTCTTGTTCCAAAAAACCATCAGGTACAAGCGTAGAAGGACTTCTAGCAATTGCTATTTTTACAGCTAAATTTTTGTTTCGAAAAAATATTTTTTCGAGCATAATTTTTTCTACTTCTTCGCAAAGTGAATTGTACGTGTAAATTCCACGAAAAGTGTACGCCGCCAAAGCCAATATTCTTTTTTCTTTTTCGTCTGATAAACAAAAAGAAAATTCATCCAATCCAATTTGAATAAAAAGTGTATGTCCTTTCAAAGAGGAGCCTTTTAAGGATTCGTCTTCAAAAAAAACAGTTGGCGATATGTTTGGAGAAAGATTCATTTTTCAGAAACAAAACTACCATTTTTTTCTTTCTATCCTTTTTTGAGAAGTAGAACTCCTTGAAAAATTATTTTTCTGTACCTTTCCCAACTCAATGGACACAAAAACAATACAGACCGCGCTCATCGGTAATTTTCCGCACGAAACAACAAACGATCAGCAAACTTTGTTCGGGAAAATTGCATTATTTTTAGATAAAGAAAATCATTCGGAATTATTTGTTTTAAGAGGTTACGCAGGCACGGGAAAAACCAGCGCTATCGGGACATTGGTAAAATGTTTACCGATGTGCGGATACGAAACTTTTTTGCTTGCGCCCACTGGTAGAGCGGCAAAAGTACTGACAGAATATTCGAAAAAACAAGCGTTTACGATTCATAAAAAAATATACAGAAGTATTTCTAACGAAGAAACATCGCGTTTTATGGTGCAACCGAATTTTCATAAAAACACCGTTTTTATTGTGGATGAAGCATCGATGATTGGTAATTCTTCGACAAGTTCCGGCTTTTACAATGAGCGCAGTTTATTGGATGATTTAATAGGTTATGTGTTTAGCGGAACAAATTGTAAACTGTTGCTTTCCGGCGATACGGCTCAACTTCCGCCTGTAGGACTTTCAGAAAGTCCAGCCTTGGATATGGAATATTTAAAAGAAAATTACAATAAAGAAATCAGCGGTTTTGAGTTGAAAGAAGTAGTGCGACAAAGTGAAAAATCAGGAATTTTATCCATCGCTACACATTTGCGAAAACAAGCCTCAGAATCTTCTACAGAAAATTTAAAATTTCAACTAAAAAACTTTTCGGATGTTATTCGTATTAACGGAACGGAGCTGGAAGATGCACTAAACAGCGCTTACAGCAGTTATGAAGCCGAAAATGCAATTGTCATTTGTCGCTCGAATAAACGTGCAAATATTTTTAATCAACAAATACGTGCACGTATTTTGTGGAAAGAAAATGAAATTTCGGCTGGCGATCAAATGATGGTGGTGAAAAATAATTATACGTGGCTTCCAGTTAATTCGAAAGCTGGATTTATCGCCAATGGAGACACGGTTGAATTGCTGAAAGTGAAGACCATCGCAGAAATGCACGGATTTCGATTTGCGGATGTGAGCATTCAACTGAACGATTATCCGGATGAACCGGTAATGGAAGTAAAAATTTTATTAGATACTATTATGTCCGAATCTCCGGCACTTTCGAGCGCGGATAACAAAAAATTATACGATTCCGTGGTGGCGAGTTATATGGATGTTGCCAACAAACAAATGCGCCGAAAATTGGTAAAAAATGATCCGTATTTGAATGCCTTACAAGTTAAATTTGCGTACGCTGTTACCTGCAATAAATCACAAGGAGGTCAATGGAAAACGGTGTTTGTAGAGCAAGGCTATTTAACGAAAGAGATGATTAATACCGATTATTTACGCTGGTTGTATACGGGTTTTACACGTGCTACCGAAAAACTTTTTTTGGTTAATTTCAATGCTGATTTCTTCGAAGAACCTTAATTTTCGTCTTCTAAAAATTATTTTTTCGAACAAACACTTCTCGTTTTCGATAAATTAACTATTTTAGCCTACGAAAAATTTAAAATTAATCTTTTATACCCATAACGAAATGTTGTTTCAAGAAAAAAAATGTGGACTTATTACTTTGTCTGTTGCAGCTTTTACAATGATTTTATTTTCCTGTAATTCAGGAAATAACAATGTCAATAAATCAGGAAAAGACAGCTTGTCGACTTCTCATAAAGATACCACGGCAGAAATAAAAACCGACTCCGATTCCTATGTTTTGCCATCGCCATTACAAATTGCATCCCTCTTTAAACGTTCTGGATTAACGTATGTAGAAGGATTGACCAATCCTCAAAAAGATATTTCTAAATACACTTCTAAGTTTAGCCAGTGCATTGCATTGGGCGTTTACAGCGGTGATTTATCGTATTATGTATTGAACAAAAAAACTCAAGAAGCCATGAATACCATGAAGGTTTCTGAGCAGTTGGCTGGTGAGTTGGGCATGAGCAGTATTTACGAGCAGAATGATTTGGGAAAACGTTTTGAAAAAAATATTTCCAACGAAGATTCATTGGCTTCCATTATTTCGGATTTGCAAATGGAAAGTGACAGTTATCTTTCTGATAATAATCAACAACATGTTTCGGCGATTGTATTTGCTGGGGCGTGGGTGGAAACAATGTACATCGGAGCAAATGTGTATCACAAAAGTAAAAATTCAGATATCAACAATAAAATTTCGGAGCAAATGACGATTTTGGGTAATATAATTCAGGTGCTTACAAAATATGAATCGAAAGATACAGGCATTGCTCCTTTGGTAGCCCAATTGCAATCGGTAGAAACTATTTACAACACAACGGACGCCGTTAAAAACCATAAATCGGATGATGAATCGGTTGTATTGCTAACCGAGCAAAACATCAACGACATTGCTAAAAAAATAGAAGAAATCAGAACGTCTTTTATCAAAGGATAATTTATCACTAAAAAATTATATTTATGAAACCATTTTTCGTACTCCTTTTATGTTCCTGTTTTTTATTCTTCGGATTTCAAACTGATTCTGGAGATTCGTGTAATATTAGAGCATTAAAGATAAAATGCAAACCGATGTTGTCGCCATATACGTACGACAGTTCTCAAATTATGCACATCCGTTATTTTCGTGAAGAGAAACGCAGAGAATTTGAAGTTCCTCTTTTTGTGGATCAAAAATACCGTATCGTTTTTACGAGTACTTCTTTGCAACAGCCTATAAATGTGGAAGTTTATAAAAAAGATTTCACACATGAAAAAAGAGAATTGTTATTTTCTTCGACCAGCGATAAAGGAAATATTTTTTCTTTCGAACCCGCCAGAGGTACAAAAATATTTGTGGATTATATCATTCCAGCATCGAAGGATTCCAGTAACACTACAGAAGGCTGCGTGGCGTTCTTATTGGGATACCAATAATTAACGTTTGAAAAAATAATTTTTCAATCCTCTTTTTATTCTAATTATTTTGCAGGATTTTATTTAAAAATATCTTGCTCAGACAAGGGTCTTTCTGAAATTCGCCAAACAAAATTTCGGAGAATCATATCTTTCGGATCCGCGTCTTTGTAAGGAAAAAGTGTTGCGTCCGGTTTCGTAATAAAAGTAATATTGGTTACTTTATTGTCTTTCATAAAAATAATCATAGAGCTGCAATCTGCTTTATTTACACCGATGGATTTTTTCGTATCCTTTGCGTAATAAATGGTTTGTCCGTTGCCTTTCACGTGTATTTTATACAATTTATTTTTCACGAAAGTTCCGAGAACGTGTTTTCCTTTTACTTGATTAAAACGCACACTGTCTTCTTGCGAAATAATGAACGAATTGCTAAACATTTCTAAACTTTTTATTTGCTTATTTCCGATGGTTACAAAAATAGTATCTGCCGTAAGCTGGCTTTTATCAGACCAAAGAACGGGATTATTATAAAAACGCATCGTAGAATCCGTCGTAGAATAAACCATCGAATCGCATCTGCCTTGTATATCCGATTTAAAAAAACGCACGTGATGAAAAGCAAATATTTTTCGAGAAACAGAAGTATCTTTCGGAAAATTTTTATTTTTTTCTGCAACAGCTTTCAAGGTATCCGAATGTAAAAAAAGTGTATCTTTTCCGTACGATTGCATCAACAACACATGTCCTGTAACGAAGGAGCTGTCTTGCTTTCCGTAATATTCCGAATAATCGCCACTCACATTAATATTTTGAACGGTATCAATAATATGAACGTTCTGAATCGCTTTCCCAAAACTATTTTTACGATCGTAAAAAATACTATCGCCCATCATTTTTTGTTGTTTGGTAATGATGTACGCGTTTTTGTTGTATTGCGAAAAATCACTCTGCGTATCGTACCAACCATTTTCACAATAGATAGAATTTTCTTTGCTTTTAATGGTTGTTGGTCCGAAAAAATAAGCTGTTTTTGAAATCGTATTGTAATGCAGCGTGTCGCAATTCATGGTATATTGAGCGTTTACAAGCTTCACATTTTTTTCAAAAACAAGTTCTTTTCCGGAAGAATAATAATAACCAAGATTGCTCGTCAGCGTGTTTTCTTTGTCCACAATTTTACCGCCATTTGTATAATTAGCAACGGAAGCTTTTATGTCGTAATTCAAAAAATCCGTCGTCAAAATCATATCTTTTTCAATAAAACGAACATTTTTATGGACTTCTGCTTTTTTTGTAATGCCGTCATACAACAATAAATTTCCGTACAAATTAATGGAATCGCCTTGCTGAATGTGTATGCTTCCAAAGGCATTTAAAGAATCATTTGCAAAAAAATACGCGCTATCGCAGTGCATTACCACGTTACTATCTTTAAAAGTCACATCGCCAATTAGGCGTTTCGCGCCTTCTCCTAACTTTTTATCGTACTCAAACGAATTGGCATGGATTAATTCGATTTGTTTTTGTTTGGTTTTCTTGCTCTGCGCAGTTATCGCATCAGAAAAAAACAAAAAAAGGATTCCCAGAAAAACAAAACTTAAAACTTTTAATCGCTGAAAAGAATTGTTTTTCATGGAAAATAATCGGTTCAAAAAAATAATTTTTCGAAAGCGTTTTTTATTCTATTTTTTTCGGATAATCGTTTGTGTACGATCTGGACCTACGGAAACAATCGTGATGGGAACGCCAACATTTTTCTCAATCAATTGAATGTAATTTTCCAATGATTTAGGAAGTTGATTGCTATTGTTCATCGCACATAAATCACCGCTCCAGCCTTCTACTTCTTGGTAAACAGGCGACACAAATTCAGGTGAAATATCATAAGGCAAATAATCAATTTTTTTGCCTTCATAATTATAATGCGTACATATTTTTATTGTCTTGAAATCACTGAGTACATCGGCTTTCATCATAATCAATTCCGTTACGCCATTTATCATCACCGCATATTTCAAAGCGGGTAAATCCAACCAACCGCAACGTCTTGGGCGACCAGTTACAGAGCCAAACTCACGACCATTGTTTCGTATTTTTTCACCTGTTTCATCGTGTAATTCAGTCGGAAAAGGACCGCTGCCAACACGCGTGCAATAAGCTTTAAAAATACCAAAAACATTTCCAATACGATTGGGCGCAACACCAAGGCCAGTACAAGCTCCAGCACAAATAGTATTGGAAGATGTAACAAAAGGATACGAACCAAAATCAATGTCTAACAAAGAACCTTGCGCACCTTCTGCCAAAATCGATTTTCCTGCTTTTAATGCGTTGTTGATGTAATGCTCACTTTCAATTTGTTCGAATGCTTTTATTTCCTCAATTGCTTTAAACCAAGCGGGTTCCAGTTCAGATAAATTGTATTCATATTTGTAAAAATCCAATAATTGTTTGTGTTTTTCAACTAAAAATTGATATTTACTTTTAAACGTAGGAGTATTTATATCGCCTATTCGCAAGCCATTTCGACCTGTTTTATCCATATACGTCGGACCGATTCCTTTTAAGGTAGAACCAATTTTTTCATTTCCCTTCGATGCTTCCGAAGCTGCATCCAACAAGCGATGCGTTGGTAAAATAAGATGTGCTTTTTTCGAAAATAAAAGTTTCGATATCACGTCTACGCCCATTTTTTTCAGTTCTTCAATTTCTCCCATCAACACCACAGGGTCAATCACCACACCGTTTCCGATAATGTTAATTGATTTTTCATGAAATATTCCAGAAGGAATTGTCCTCAACACATGTTTAATTCCATTAAATTCGAGCGTATGTCCTGCGTTCGGTCCGCCTTGAAAACGCCCGATTATATCGTATTTCGGAGTTAATACATCTACAATTTTTCCTTTTCCTTCGTCTCCCCATTGAAGACCTAACAATACATCTACTTTCATTTATTTGGTTGAATTTTATGTGTTGAAAAAATATTTTTTTGAATCAAAATTATTCCTTTTCGAGCATCTCGATTGCATTCGAAATCGTATCCGAAATATTAAAAATGGTATTCAATTTTGTCATTAATAATAACTCATTTACTTTTTTTGAAATACCAGCTATTGCAACATCTCCACCTGATTTTCGGGCACGTGTTAAAATATTTATCAAGATATTTAATCCGCTGCTGTTCACGTATTTTAATTCCGATAATTCTAGTACAAATTTATTTTTCCCGGCAGCAATAAATGCGTCTGCTTTGCCCATCATTTCAGCCGATTGATCTTTATCAATCAACTCTCCTTTTAACGTAAAAATAATTACGCCCAATTTTTCTTCTTGTAAATACTCAAATGCCTTCATAGTTTATTTTTTTATAGAATAATTTTCGCACTTTCCTTTTTCGGAAAGTTTTTTGCATTTCCCATACAAATTAAGCGAGTGATGTGTTACATTAAATTGTAAAATATCGCCTGCCATTTTCTGAATATTTTGAATGCGCGGATCACAAAATTCCGATACTTTTTCGCAATCCAAACAAATTAAATGATCGTGTTGTTTGTATTCGAAACTACGTTCAAATTGTGCTAAATTTTTTCCGAATTGATGTTTTGTTACCAATCCGCAAGCAAGCAATAACTCAATAGTATTATACAATGTAGCACGACTCACACGGTATTTTTTATTCTTCATGTGAATATACAAGGACTCAATATCGAAATGTCCCGAATGTGAATAAATTTCATTGAGTATGGCAAAGCGTTCCGGCGTTTTCCGGTGTCCTTTGTTCTCTAAATAATCAGAGAACAACTGCTTCACAGTATCTTTTGTTTCTTGCTCCGACATAGTTTTAAAAACGTGCTAAATTAGGTATATTTATGAAAACACATCGAAATAAAGTTTCAACAATTTTTCATATTTAATTTTTTCGGATTGTTCTGAAAAAGAGGCTCTAAAAAATTAATTTTTTGAACGCTTTTTTTTGTCTTTGAAAAAATATTTTTTCGAATACATTTTTCTTCTCTTCCGAATTTTTACATCCATCAATTAATGAAACAATGTCTATATTTACGCGCATTTAATTCCTTTTATGAAAAATAATTTTCCGAAAATAATTTTAAATTCCGGTAAGGAACATTCTCTAAAACGCTTTCATCCATGGGTTTTTTCCGGTGCGATAAAAATAATTCCGGACACTATTTTGGAAGGTGATGTAGTAGAAGTTTATACGGCAAGTAACGAATACCTGGGCACGGGGCATTTTCAAAAAGGTACAATTAGTGTTCGTATTTTTTCTTTTTTGCAAACAGAAGTGGATGAATTGTTTTGGGAAAATAAAATTTTAAAGGCATTTCAATATCGAAAATTCATAGGATTAGTAGACAATTTAAACACCAATGCGTACCGACTTGTTTTTGGAGAATCCGACGAATTACCTGGATTAATAATTGATTTTTACAACGGCACTGCTGTGATGCAAGCTCATTCTATTGGAATGCACTTAATTCGCGAAACGCTTTCAAACGCATTAAAAAAAGTAATGGGCGAAACCTTAAAAGCCGTCTATTATAAAAGTGTGGATACCTTGCCGAAAATAGATTCCTTGATTGTTGAAAATGCTTATTTATATGGCAAACCTGACACCAATGAAATTCTCGAAAATGGGAATAAATTTTTTATTGATTGGGAAAACGGTCAAAAAACTGGCTTCTTTTTAGATCAACGCGATAACCGAAATTTACTATCTTCTTTCGCAAAAGGAAAAAAAATATTGAATACTTTTTGTTATTCCGGCGGTTTTTCTGTGTACGCACTAAATGCTGGTGCCAGCGAAGTACATTCGGTAGACAGTTCTCAAAAAGCAATTGATCTCACTGAAAAAAATATTTTATTGAACAACCATTCTGCCGCCAATCACGAATCTTTTGTGGCGGATGCTTTTCAATTTTTAAATCACAAGGAAAATTTTTACGACATTATTATTCTCGATCCTCCCGCTTTTGCAAAACACCGCAATGTAACACACAATGCCGTAATGGGCTACAAACGCATAAATGCGGAAGCAATGCGCCAAATAAAACCGGGTGGAATTTTGTTCACGTTTTCTTGCTCGCAAGTAATTGATAAATATTTATTCAATCATACTATTACATCTGCGGCGATACAAGCCGGAAGAAATGTAAAAGTGTTGCATTATCTTTCGCAACCTGCGGATCACGCAGTAAATATGTATCATCCAGAAGGAGAATATTTAAAAGGTTTGGTAGTTTATGTCGAATAATTTTTAATATTTTTTCGGTAAATTCCTGATATCAAAATAATGAAAACGAAATCGGATTTAAAAATTATTTTTATGGGAACGCCTGATTTTGCAGTCGCTTCCTTGGATTCTTTGCTTAAAAACGAATGTACTGTAATTGCCGTTATCACCACGCCAGATAAGCCTGCAGGCCGTGGACAAAAATTACAAGAATGTGCCGTGAAAAAATTCGCGCAAGAAAAAAATCTAAAAATTTTACAACCCAAAAAATTAAAAGATCCTGAATTTATAGCCGAATTACAATCACTAAATGCAGATTTACAAATTGTAGTTGCTTTCCGAATGTTGCCTGAAATTGTTTGGAACATGCCACGCTTGGGAACGTTTAATTTACATGCGTCCTTACTCCCAAATTATCGCGGAGCCGCGCCTATCAACCGCGCCATTATGAATGGAGAAAAAGAAACAGGCGTAAGTACTTTTTTTCTTCAACAGGAAATTGATACTGGGAAAATTATTTTTTCAGAAAAAATTTCGATTCTTGAAAATGAAACAGCGGGAGAATTACACGACAAATTAATGTTGCTTGGCGCCGATTTAGTTGTAAAAACAGTAGATGCCATTCTTTCAGAAAATTATCCAGAAACAGATCAAGAAAAATTATTTTCGAAAGGAACAGAATTAAAAATCGCACCGAAAATATTTAAAGAAGATTGCAAAATAAATTGGAATCTTTCCGTGGACGAAATTCATAATTTTATTCGCGGATTAAGCCCGTATCCAACGGCCTGGACGGAATTAAAACATCCGAAAGAAAATCTCTTATTGAAAATTTTCCGTTCTGAAAAAGAATCTTCTGAACACACTTATACTATAGGAAGCATTATTAGCGATCAAAAAAACAGCTTAAAAATAGCTGTATCAAAAGGTTTTATTCACATTCATGAATTACAATTATCTGGAAAAAAACGAATGACAAGTGCCGATTTTCTTCGAGGTTTTCTGATTGATTCCACTTTTTCTGTTGCATAAGAGGCACTGTTTTAGCCATTTTCAGCCCACGTTATTAACAAAACACTACGATTTATTAACAAATTATCACTTTTAGTAGTTAAGAATGCAGCGTGTATTGAATTTCGTATACTTTTGCTTCAGTAATTAATCAATGTTTAACCTAAAAAAAACAACATGAACAAAGCAGAATTAGTTGACGCAATCGCTGCAGAAGCGAAATTATCAAAAGCTGATGCAAAAAAAGCATTAGATGGTTTTATTGATGGAACTACAAAAGCGCTTAAAAAAGGCGACAGAGTAGCATTAGTAGGTTTCGGATCTTTCTCTGTTGCTAAAAGAGCAGCTAGAATGGGAAGAAATCCTCAAACTGGAAAAGCGATTAAAATTGCCGCTAAAAAAGTGGTTAAATTTAAAGCTGGTGCTGAATTAGCTGGTAAAGTAAAATAATTTTTATTTACTTTATTGAAAGGTCCCGTTGGCTTATCGCTGACGGGATTTTTTATTTTGTACTTTCGTGCCTTCAAAAAAATAATTTTTCAGATGACTAAAAAAGAGAAGATAAAAAAATTTGATCCGAACGGAATCGGAGATACAGCCAATACTATTTTTGGTTTGCCTTTTACAAGTGATGAGGCGGAAGTGATTGTTATTCCTGTTCCTTGGGAAGTTACGGTTTCCTACAGTGCCGGAACTGCAAACGGACCGAAAGCCGTTTATGATGCTTCTTTTCAAGTAGATTTATTTGATGCCAATATTAAAAGTGCTTGGCACAAAGGTATTTTTATGGATGAAATTCCGAGCCAAATTCAGAAACAAAGTAATACGCTTCGCAAAAAAGCAGAAAAATATATTTCGCTTTTAGAATCTGGAAAAAATTATTCTGAGAATTCTGAAATGGCTGCCATTCGTAAAGAAATTAATACAGCTTGCGAAAAATTAAATTTTTGGGTGAAAGAGAAATCCTTGCATTTTATGCAGAAAAATAAAACGGTGGCTTTACTCGGCGGCGATCACAGTACGCCACTTGGTTTGATGCAAGCACTTTCCGAAAAAAATAAAAATTTCGGTATTTTACATATTGATGCGCATGCTGATTTACGTGATGCTTACGAAGGTTTTGAGTTCTCGCACGCTTCCATTATGTTTAATGCCTTGAAAATAAAACAGATTTCTAAATTAGTTCAAGTTGGGATTCGCGATTATTGCGAAGCAGAAGCACAATTGATCGAAAATTCAAAAGGAAGAGTAAAAACTTTTTTCGATAGAGATTTGAAAAAACGTTCATTTAATGGTGAAACTTGGAAGAAAATCTGTTTAGAAATTGTCGCAACTTTACCTGAAAAAATTTATTTGAGTTTCGATATTGACGGATTAGATCCGAAACTTTGTCCGAATACAGGAACTCCAGTTGCTGGAGGATTTGAATTTGAACAAGCTTTATTTTTGATAGAAACAGTTATTGCTTCTGGTAAAAAAATTATTGCATTTGATATTAATGAAGTTACGCCCGGAAAAGATGAATGGGATGCAAATGTAGGCGCGCGCTTGCTTTACAGAATAGCTAATTTAGTAGCACATCAATAAAGATAAAATGTCTGAAAAAAATATTTCGGAATTAGTAAATCATCTCTTCAATTTTATTTCGGATAACCGAAAAAAAAAGTTTTTAGAAGTGCTTCAATTTCGTACGCGACATATTAGCATTGTGTTGGAAGATATTTATCAAGCGCACAACGCCAGCGCAGTTTTGCGTTCGTGCGATTGTTTCGGAATTCAAGATGTTCACATCATCGAAAATAAAAACAAATACACTGTAAATCCAGATATTGCTTTGGGTTCCAGCAAATGGGTAAATTTAATTAAGTACAATCAGTCTGAAAATAATTCGCTCGAAGCGATTCAAAAATTAAAAAAAGACGGTTATCGGATTGTCGCGACAAGTCCGCACGCAAACGATTGTAATTTAGAAGAGTTGAATATTGATAAAAAAATTGCGCTTGTTTTTGGAACAGAATTAAACGGAATTTCTGATGAAATAAAAAACAATGCGGATGAATTTGTAAAAATTCCGATGTTTGGATTTACCGAAAGTTTCAACATTTCCGTTTCTGCAGCTTTGTGTTTGCACACGTTAAGCACGAAACTACATCAAAGCAAAATAGATTGGAAATTGAAGGAAAACGAAAAAGAAATTATTTTGTTGGATTGGTTGTGCAACTCTATAAACAAACCCGAATTGATTGAAAAGGAATTTTTGAAAAATAATTCTTGAGGTTTTATTTCCTCGCTTCCACTACACTTTTATATTCTTGCAAGTAAACTTGTTTTACAAAATGAGAAATAGCAAAAGTTCGAATTTTATTTTTCTCATCCATAGAAACAGTATTCAAAAAAATATTTTTTTGAATAGCAGAATTTAGAACAATTCCACAATCCTTTTGTGAAACAAATTCAGAATAATCTCCCAGATTTTCAGAAATAATTATTTTCAAACCGCAACTTAAATATTCTGCAAACTTAACAGGTGAAGCCACTTTGTTGGTAATCGTATTTTCGCGAATAAGCAAGCCATAATCCGCAGCCATCAAATAATTCGGAACTTCATTCGGTTTCACTTTTTTATTGAAAACACGATTTGGAAATTCATTTTTCATTTGCGTTATTTTCTCATCTTCATCCGATAAAAAAAATATTTTTAAATTATTTTGATTCGAAAAAGTATTTTTTATAAAATCCTGAAGCAATTGAAAAGACTGCCAACCAGCAACAGAACCAGAATAAATCAAAACAATGTCTTCATCTGTAAATCCCATTTTCTTCCTGCTTTCCAAAATCGAATTTTCATTTATCACAACATCCCGAAACACTTTATTTATAGTGCAAGGAATAACAACGTGAGAGTTTTTAGTGTAATTAAATTTAGTTTTCCAATGTTCAACTAATTGATTGGAAACGGCTATTCTAAAATCGGAATTTAACACCACTTCTTTTTCTAATTGTTCAATTTCTTGAATCATTTTTTCATCATTTATAACTGGATATTCATGCCATTCGGCTGAAATAGCACCACGTCCATCATAAATAACTTTATCAATTAATTTATTAGATTTTAATTTTAACGCTAATTGAGTAGCTAAAACATTGCGACCAATTACTATTTTAGGTTTCAAAAAACGCGTACAAAGTAGCAACAGAAAATAATTTTTTTTCCAATTACTGAATTTCGGAAACATCGGAAAAACAATAGCTTCAGGCAATTCTTCCTTTATTTTATTTTTGGAAGTAGTAAAATTTCGGATGGAAATAAAAGCTACCAAACGGATTGGTTGCTTCATTTCTTGAGAAATAAAACGCACAACATCTATAACCTGTGAAGAATAAACTCCTGACGGCTGATCACTGTATGTTAAATAAAAAATCAAATTTTGGCATTTAAAATTTGAAGAATTCTCTCTGTTGCTTTTCCATCCCAAAGTTCAGGAATCTCACCTTTTTTATAGGTTCCATTTTCGATTTCGAGAATGTGATTATTTATTTTTTGAATATCGAAAGGAACTAAGGTATTTGTTCCAGTTGTAACGGTAATTGGTCTTTCTGTGTTCGGACGCAAGGTTAAACAAGGTTTTCGCAAAAAAGTAGATTCTTCTTGAATTCCACCACTATCTGTCAAAATAAATTTCGATTCAAAAATTAACTTTTGGAACGAAAAATAATCCAAAGGCTCGGTATAAATAATATTTTTATTTTCAGAAATAGATTCAGAAAGCCCAAATAATTCTATATTTTTCAGTGTTCGCGGATGAATCGGAAAAAGCAATTTGTATTTTTTGGTTACCAAATTAATCAGCTCAATCAATTTTGACAAACCTTCTTTATTATCAACCGTTGCCGGTCGGTGCATGGTCATCAACACAAATTTTTCGCGCTCAATTTTATATTTTTTCAACACATCTGATTCGCCAATTTGATTATGAAAAGTAACCAATGTATCAATCATTGTGTTGCCGACAAAAAATATTTTTTCGTTCG